>NZ_DAWEMK010000059.1:0-4665 GCF_052362415.1 Paratractidigestivibacter sp.
TTTTCACGGGAATGCGGGCTCGTCGGCAGCGATTCTCACTTGAATCCTCGACTGTCGGTACCGACGCCCCCGGATCCCCGCGCCGGCATTACCGACGCCCCCGGATTCCCGTGCGGCCATTACCGACGCCCCCGGATTCCCGCGCGGCCATTACCGACGCTCCCGGATCTCGGTGCGCTATTACCGGCCCTCCCAGATTCTCGCGCTCGTGCCGGCGCTCCGGGATTCCGACGGACGGCCATCGGCATTCCCTGGCCCTTCGCGCCGAGCGCCTCTTGCCCTCGCGCTCTAATTGTTGTCCCGTCGAACGTGTACCCTAGGACCACCTGAAAAAGAAGCGCGGAGGTGCCCGATGGCCCAGATTGTTTGTCCCAACTGCGGTAAGGCTTTTACGGTCGATGAGTCCGACTACGCGACCATCGTCAAGCAGGTGCGCGACGCGGAGTTCGAGCGCGACATCGAGGAGCGCGTGCGCCTGGTCGAGAAGAACCAGGACAGCGCCGTCGCCGCCGCGGAGGCGCATGTCCGCGAGGAGGCGCAGGCGAATCTCGCTGATGCTCAGGCCAAGGCGGCAGCCGCGCTCTCGGAGCTGCGCGCCCAGGCGGCCTCGGAGCTGTCCGACGCACAGGCCAAGGCCGCGGCCGACCTCGCGGATGCCCGCGCGAAGGCGGCGGCCGAGCTCACCTCGGCCCGTGAAGCGGCACAGGCCGACGCCGCGAGCAAAGATGCGCTCATCGCCGCCCTGAGGGCGCAGCTCGAAGGGGTGAAGGGGTCGGCCGACGCCGCGCGCGCCGAGGCGGAAACGGCTGCCAAGGCCCAGCTCGCCGACCTGCGGGCACAGCTCGCCGAGGCACGTCGGCAGTCCGCGGACGAGCGCCGCGAGTTGGCGGAGGAGCTCGCGAAGGCTCGCGCAGGCGCATCCGAGCAGCTAACGGCTGCAAAGGAATCCGCAGCTCAAGAGCTTGCCGCCGCAAGGCAATCCGCCGTCCAGGAGCTCTCCGGAGCTCGCGAGCGCGCTTCCAGGGACCTGGCCGAGCGCGATCGGCGCATCGCTGAGCTCGAGACCGCCGCGAAGTCGCGCGAGGAGGCGTTCGCCGCGCAGCGCGACCTCGCCGTGACGCAGGCCGTGAGCGAGCAGGACCAGCGCATCGTCGCCCTCACCGGCGAGCTCACCGCCGTCAAGCTCGAGCGCGAGCAGGTAGAGACGTCGCTTCGCAAGGAGCTGTTGGAGAAGATCAACTACAAAGACCAGGTCATCCGCGACCGCGACGACGAGATCGAGCGCATAAAAAACCAGCGCACGCGCCTCTCGGTCAAGCTCATCGGCGAGACCCTGGAGCAGCACTGCGAGACCGAGTTCAACCGCGTCCGCATGATGGCCTTCCCCAATGCCGAGTTCCACAAGGACAACGACGTCGTGGACGGCTCCAAGGGCGATTACGTGTTCCGTGAGGAGGATGAGTCCGGCACTGAGATCGTCTCCATCATGTTCGACATGAAGAACGAGGACGATAACTCCGTTAACCGCAAGAAGAACGAGGACCACTTCGCCAAGCTCGACCGCGATCGGCGCAACAAAGGCTGCGAGTACGCGGTGCTCGTCTCGACGCTCGAGCCCGAAAGCGAGCTCTACAATGCGGGGATCGTCGACGTTTCGTACCGCTACCCAAAGATGTACGTGATCCGTCCGCAGTTCTTCCTGCCGCTGATCGGGCTTTTGCGCAACGCGGGGAAGAACGCCGTGGGGGCACGCCGTGAGCTCGAGCAGATCAAGCAGCAGAACATCGACATCACGGGCTTCGAGAACGCGCTCGACGACTTCAAGGAGAAGTTCGGCAAGAACTACGAGACCGCGAGCAAGAAGTTCTCGACCGCGATCGAGGAGATCGACAAGACCATCCTGCACCTCCAGAAGGTCAAGGAGAACCTCACGAGCTCCGAGCGCCAGCTCCGTTTGGCCAACGACAAGGCCGAGGGCCTGACGATCCGCAAGCTCACTTGGAAGAACCCCACCATGAAGGCCAAGTTCGCCGAGCTCGCGGACACGGGCGGGGAGGGCGAGATCGCGGGCGCGGGCAAGAAGAGCAAGGACAAAGGCGAGGACGAGGTCGCATCTGCGGGCAAGAAGGCCGAGACCGGAGTCTTGGGCACCGTTGATGTTGCCGATGATTCCGCCACGGAACCCGACGAGGTCGAGTAGGCTGCGGACGAGCAACCTGTATTTCGTGTACTTGAGATACACGAAATACAGCAAAATCGTGTATCTCAGATACATGAAACTCGACTTACCCTTTGAGCGCGACTTCTTTCCGTCGTGTTTAACGAGGTGACTCACATAGCGTTGGACGGTTGTCGCCTGTTGCGCTACCTGGCTGCAAAACTATCGGCAGTTGTTGAGCCTCGTGCTAAAGAAACTTGAGTTGTTGGGCCCGCGAGCCTCAAGAACTGGCGATTTCTTTGCATTTGGGCCAACAACTGCCGATTTCTTTGCATCGGCACCAACAACTGCCGAAATTTGTGCATCGGTCGCGTTGCGCACCAACAACTGCCGTTATTTTTGCATCTGTCGCGTCGCGTACCAACAAGTGCCGATTTCTTTGCATTTTTGCAGTTGAGCTGACGATCCCCGAGGTGTTGCCATCGGTTGTCGCTGCTCGCTCTGGCTAACCGCACTTCTTGACCGCATACCCCCATAGGGTATACACTCAGCAATAGCAAGTACCCCCATGGGGTATGTAACCTGCTCAGCAAAGAGGAGCGAACCATGCCCGAAGACGGAAAGAAAACCTGCTGCAACTGCGCTAGCCGCAAGCACACGCCGCGCTCGGCCGAGCTCAAGTCCGATGTCTCGCGCCGCATCAACCGCGCGATCGGGCAGCTCAACGGCATAAAGACCATGGTCGAGGAGGACCGCTACTGCGGCGACGTCCTCACGCAGCTCGCGGCCGTCGAGTCCGCCGTCAAGGCGATCTCGCGCGAGGTCATGCAGGACCACCTCGAGACCTGCGTGGTCGAGCGCGTCCAGGCGGGCGACACCGAGGTCGTCGACGAGGTCATGGGCCTCTTCAAGAAGTTCATGTGAGGTGGTTCCCATGAAGGAGACATTCGATATCCAGGGTATGACCTGCGCGTCCTGTTCGGCGCGGGTCCAAAAGGCCGCAGCAGGCGTCCTCGGCGTGACCGAGGCCGACGTCAACCTGCTCAAGAACTCGATGGAGCTCGACTACGACGGCACGGACGCCACTGCGACCGCCGTTTGCGACGCCATCGAGCGCGCGGGGTACGGCGCCGTTCGCCGCGTCGCAGCCAATGGCAGGAAGGCTGCCCCCGCAGCGCTCGGCGACGCCGCGGCGAAGGCCGCACATGAGCGCCTCGTGCAGCTCGTGGTCTCTATCGCGTTCTCGGCCCCGCTCTTCTACATCGCCATGGGGCCCATGTTCGGCTGGCCCGGGGTGCCCGGCCTCGACGGCATGGACAACATGATGGCATCGACCATCACCCAACTGCTCCTGTGCATCCCCATCCTCTTCGTCAACCGCCACTACTTCATCACCGGTTTCCGCACGCTCTGGCACCGCTCGCCGAACATGGACTCGCTCATCGCCCTCGGCTCCGCCGCGAGCTTCGCGTACAGCCTCGTCTCCGTCTACCGCATGGCCTGGGCTTTCGGCGCGATGGACATGGCCGCCGCCCATGACGCGATGCACGGGCTGTACCTCGACTCCGCGGGCATGATCCTCGCCCTCATCGACCTCGGCAAATACTTCGAGGCCCGCGCCAAGGGCAAGACGACCGACGCCATCGCGGCACTCATGGACCTCTCGCCCAAGACCGCCCTCGTGGTGCGCGACGGCGCCGAGGTCGAGGTCCCCACCGAGGAGGTCCGGGTCGGCGACCGCGTGGTCGTGCGCGCCGGCGAGTCGGTGCCGGTGGACGGGCGGGTCGTCGAGGGGTCCGCCGCCCTCGACGAGTCCGCCATCACGGGCGAGCCCGTCCCTGTGGAGAAGAACGTCGGCGACCGTGTGACGGGCGCCACCACCTCGACGAGCGGCTGGTTCGCCATGGAGGCCACCTCCGTCGGCGACGACACGACGCTCGCCGGCATCATCCGCCTCGTCGACGAGGCGACGAGCACGAAGGCCCCCATCGAGCGTATGGCCGACAAGATCGCGGGCGTCTTCGTCCCCGTCGTCATGGCGATCGCCGCCGTGACCTTCTTCGCCTGGATGGCGATCTCGGGCGACTTCGCCACGGCGCTCAACCACTGCATCAGCATCCTCGTGATCTCGTGCCCCTGCGCCCTGGGCCTCGCCACACCCACGGCCATCATGGTCGGCTGCGGCCGCGGCGCCGCCAACGGCATCCTGATCAAGTCCGCCGAATCCCTCGAGGGGGCGTGCGCGCTCGACTACGTCGTCATGGACAAGACGGGCACCGTCACCGCCGGCGCCCCCTCGGTGACCGACGTCGTGGTCGCCGACGGCGCCTCCGAGCAGGAGCTCGTTCGCGTGGCGGCCGCCCTCGAGCAGAAGAGCGAGCACCCGCTCGCGAAGGCGGTCTGCGAGTTCGCGGCACGGAGGCGCGAGGCCGCGGGGCAGGGGAGCGCCGTCGCCGATGGCGCCGCGCCGGCTGCCCCCGCCATCGCCGACGGCGCCGCGGCAGTAA
>NZ_DAWEMK010000059.1:4675-5545 GCF_052362415.1 Paratractidigestivibacter sp.
GGGCTTCTCGCAGGTCGCGGGCGGCGGCATCGTCGCCGCGGTCGACGGGTCCGAGGCGCTCGCGGGCAACGCGCGCCTGATGGCACAGAAGGGCATCGCGCTCGGTGCGCTCGCCGCGCGCGCCGACGCCCTCGCGGCCGACGGCAAGACCCCGCTCTTCTTTGCCCGCGGCGGGCACGTGCTCGGGCTTCTTGGCGTGGCGGATCCCGTCAAGCCCACGAGCGCCGCGGCCGTCGCGCGGCTGCGCGCCATGGGCGTGCGGACCCTGCTGCTCACCGGCGACCAGCGCATCACCGCCGAGGCGGTCGCGCGCGCGGTCGGCGTCGACGAGGTCGTGGCTGGCGTCCTGCCCGACCAGAAGGAGCTCAAGGTCCGCGAGCTGCAGCGCGCAGGTCACAAGGTCGCGATGGTCGGTGACGGCATCAACGACGCTCCGGCGCTCGCGCGAGCGGACATCGGCATCGCCATCGGCGCGGGCACGGACGTGGCCATAAGCTCGGCGGACGTCGTCCTCATGAAGTCCGACCCCGCCGACGTGGCGACCGCCATCGAGCTTTCGCGCGCGACCATGCGCAACATCAAGCAGAACCTCTTTTGGGCGCTGTTCTACAACTCGATCTGCATCCCGGTCGCGGCGGGCGTCCTCTCGCCGCTTGGTGTAACACTTAACCCAATGATCGCGGCTGCAGCCATGGGCTTCTCGTCGGTCTTTGTGGTGGGCAACGCGCTGCGCCTGCGCACCTGGAAGCCGAGCGAGGGCAACGAGCCGACTCCGGCGGGGACCGTTCAGGTCTCGGTCGAGCAAGATAATCGGAGCACGACGGAAGGAAAACCAATGGTAGACAAGAAACTCAAGGTCGAGGGCATGAT
>NZ_DAWEMK010000059.1:5555-10315 GCF_052362415.1 Paratractidigestivibacter sp.
GTGCCAGCACTGCGTCAAGCACGTCAAGGAGGCGCTCGAGGGCGTCGACGGCGTCGCGTCCGCGGACGTGGACCTCGAGGCCGGCACCGCGGTGGCCCACTGCGACGCCGCGGTGAGCGACGAGGCGCTCCTCGCTGCCGTCCGCGCGGCCGACTACACCTGCGAGATGGCGTAGCGCGGCCCTGCCGGACCAGGGATTCCGATACTCGCCGCCCCGCCGCAGTGCTCACCTGCGGCGGGGCGGCGGCGTTTATCGGTTGGGCTTGGGCCGGCGACTTGATGCCTGACGGCTTGGGGCCCGACGACTTCCCGCCGCTCGCCTCCCGGCTGATATCCGTCCGCGGTTGTAGCACTATGTAATGAGCGCAAACCATGGCATAGGAACGGGAGACAACGTGACGAACGAGAACGACATGACGCCCGAGCAGGGGACGCTGTTCGGGGGAACGCCGGCGAGCCCCGCCCCCGCTCGCGGGCAGGGGCGGAAAAAGAGCCCCCGCGCACGCGCGGCGGAGCTCAACCGGCTGCTCAACACCTATGCCTACAGTTATTACGCGCTCGATCGGCCGCAGGTCACGGACGCCGAGTTCGACCGTTTGCTCCAGGAGCTCCTCGCCCTCGAGGCAGCGCACCCCGAGCTCGTGGGCCCCGACTCGTACACGCAGCGCGTCGGCGGCTACGTCTCGGAGCAGTTCGAGCCGGTTCGCCATGCCCAGCGCATGTACTCCATCGACGACGCGATGAACCTCGCCGAGCTCGACGAGTGGCTCGCGCGCACCGACGAGGCCCTCGGCTCTACGCCCGAACGGCCCGTCGCCTACACCTGCGAGCTCAAGATCGACGGCCTTGGCGTCGCGCTCACCTACAAAGACGCCCAGTTCGTCCGCGCGGCGACCCGCGGCGACGGCACCACGGGCGAGAACGTGACCGCCAACGTCCTCACCATCAAGGACATCCCCCACGCGCTCGCGCCGGAGGGCCTCGCCAAGGTCGCCGACGCCGGCCTCGGGCAGTCCGTCGAGGTCCGCGGCGAGGTCTACATGCCCAAGCACAGCTTCGTGCGCCTGAACGAGGACGCCGACGACGCCGGCCGCGAGCCCTTCGCGAACCCGCGCAACGCCGCCGCCGGCAGCCTGCGCCAGAAGGACCCCAAGGTCACGGCCCATCGAGACCTGGAGACCTTCATCTACGCCGTCGCCGACGAGGCGCCCCTGGACGTCCACACCCAATGGCAGTTCCTCCAGTGGCTGCGCGCCTGCGGGTTCAGCGTGAACCCGAACGCCCGTCGCTGCACGAGCGCAGCCGAGGTCCACGACTTCTGCGCCGACGCGCTCGCCCATCGCGAGGACCTGGACTACGACATCGACGGCGTGGTCGTGAAGGTCGACTCCTTCGCAGGGCAGGCCGCCCTCGGCTTCACCGCCCGCGCGCCGCGCTGGGCCATCGCCTTCAAGTTCCCGCCCGAGGAGAAGCGCACCGTCCTGCGCGAGATCCGCGTGCAGGTGGGCCGCACGGGCGTCCTCACGCCGGTCGCCGAGTTCGACCCGGTGCTCGTGGCCGGCTCGACCATCGCCCGTGCCACGCTTCACAACATCGACGAGGTGCGCCGCAAGAACGTCCGCGTGGGCGACACCATCGTGGTCCACAAGGCCGGCGACGTCATCCCCGAGGTCGTGGGCCCCGTGCTCGAGCTGCGCCCCGAGGGCGCCGTCGAGTTCCAGATGCCCGAGACATGCCCCTCGTGCGGCAGCCCCGTGATCCGCGAGGAGGGCGAGGTCGCGTTCCGCTGCGTCTCCATCGACTGCCCCGCACAGGCGACCGAGCGGCTCATCCACTGGGGGAGCCGCAACGCCATGGACATCGACGGCCTCGGCGACGAGATAGTCTCCCGCATGGTCGAGCAGGGGCTCTTGTCCGACGTGGCCGACTACTACGACAAGCTCACGGAGGCGGCGCTCGCCGACGTGTCCACCGGGCGGCAGTCCGTCGACGGCGATGACATCGTCGTGGGCAAGGTCATCGCAAAGAAGGTCATGGCGCAGGTCGAGGAATCCAAGTCGCGCGGCCTTGCGCGCGTGCTCTTCGGCCTCGGCATCCGCCACGTCGGCGCCAACGTGGCCGGCGCGCTCGCCAAGCACTTCGGCAGCATGCAGGCGCTCATGTGCGCGACCGACGAGGACATCGCCGCCATCGACGGCGTCGGGCCGAAGATCGCGGCGTCGGTGCGCGAGTTCTTCCAGGTCCAGAAGAACGTCGCCGTCGTCGAGCGCCTGCGTGAGGCGGGCGTCGTCCTGGAGGAAGAAGCCCGCGAGCCGGAGGCGCCGCAGACGCTCGCCGGGCTCACCTTTGTCCTCACCGGCACGCTCCAGAAGTACAACCGCACCGATGCTGGCAACCGGCTCAAGGCCCTCGGCGCGAAGGTCTCCGGCTCGGTGTCAAAGAAGACGAGCTTCGTCGTGGCGGGCGAGGCCGCGGGCTCCAAGCTCACGAAGGCGCAGCAGCTCGGCGTGCCCGTGCTCGACGAGGACGCCCTCGACCGCATCCTCGAGACGGGCAAGGCGCCGACTGCATAGGCGCCCCTGGTCCCGCTGTCACCCCCGATCCGCCGTCGCTCCCGACCCGGCGCCGCCGCTCAGGGCATGTCCCAGGTGCCGTCCTGAGGCAGCTTGCCCTGGGCGGCCATACGCTCCTGGACGGAGCGGAGCGAGACCATGCGGTGCGCCCCTTCTTTCCAGCTCTCCAGGGTGCCCGCCCTGCAGAGCTGGCCGATCCTCGCGCGCGTGATCCCGAGCAGCGAGGCGGCGTCGGAGGCCGTTATCGCGGGGACTCCCATGGCCGAGCGCTCGATCGCGATCGTGACCACGCGGCCGCCGTGGCGCGCGATCCCGCTGCAGGCGGGAAGCATGAGCGCGTCGCGCGAGGCGATGCTGCGGTCGACTTTGTCGGCCAGCCAGCGGGTGGCGTCGCCGAGCGCCTCGTCCAGGTCGCTGACGAGCCATGACGCTTCTTCGGAGCCCAGGGGCTGGAGAACCATAGAGTTCTCGCCATCCGGGGAGTACAGCTCGAACTCGCCAAGGTAGACCATGGCGTACTCATTTCTAAACAGCTCAATAATGTATATAGACATTAGAATATTCAGATTTCTTTGGGATTTCGTCGTCCCGCGAAGTCCGACTAAAGGTAGCGAATCGGTCCCGAGCGCGGCGAACAAAGCCGTCGGCGGGCCCGCGCGGTGGTATAGAATGGCGCGGAAAACATAGTCTCGACCAGACGGAGGAACCATGGAGATCACCAAGGATATCAAGTACGTCGGCGTGAACGACCACGACATCGACCTCTTCGAGGGGCAGTACGATGTGCGAGAGGGCGGGATGGCGTACAACTCCTACGTCGTCCTCGGCTCGCAGAAGGTTGCCGTGATGGACTCCGTCGACGCTCACTTCGTCGACGAGTGGCTCGGCAACGTCGATGCCGCGCTCGCCGGCTGCACCCCCGACTACCTGGTCGTCCAGCACATGGAGCCCGACCACTCCGCCGGCATCGCCTCGTTCATGGAGAAGTACCCCGCCGCCCAGGTCGTCGCCTCCGCGCCGGCCTTCAAGATGATGGTCGCCTACTTCGGGACCGACTTCGCCGATCGCAAGGTCGTCGCGAAGGATGGCTCGACCCTCGACCTCGGCGGCCACGTGCTCACCTTCGTGGGCGCGACGAACGTCCACTGGCCGGAGGTCCTCTTTACCTATGACGCCGCGGACAAGGTGCTCTTCTCGGCCGACGCGTTCGGCAAGTTCGGCGCGCTCGACTACGACGACCCCGAGGGCTGGGCGTGCGAGGCGCGCCGTTACTACTTCGGCATCGTGGGCAAGTTCGGCAAGAACGTCCAGAACGTCCTCAAGAAGGCCGCGGCCCTCGACATCCAGAAGATCTGCCCGCTCCACGGCCCCATCCTCGACGAGAACCTCGGCTACTACCTTGACACCTACAACACCTGGTCTTCTTACCAGCCGGAGGACCGCGGCGTGACCATCGCCTACGCGAGCGTCTACGGCCACACCAAGCAGGCCGCCCTCGAGCTCGCGGAGGCACTGCGCGAGCGCGGCCAGGAGGTCTCGGTCTTCGACCTCGCGCGCGACGACATGGCCGAGGCCGTTGAGGACGCCTTCCGCTACGACCGCCTCGTCCTCGCGAGCGTGACGTACAACGCGGGCATCTTCCCGTTCATGAGCACCTTCATCCACACGCTCGCCGAGCACGCCTACCAGAACCGCAAGGTCGCCTTCGTCGAGGCCGGCTCCTGGGCGCCGATGGCCGCCAAGGTCATGCGCGGCGAGGTCGAGCAGATGAAGGACATCGAGCTCGCGGATACCGTCGTGACCGTCAAGGGGGCCGTCGACGACGCCTCACGCGCCCAGATCGCGGCGCTCGCCGACGAGCTCTCCAAGTAGGGGAGCGGCCGCGCCGTCCCTCTGCCGCGGCGACTGCGGCGAGGTCGCCGCGCGCTTGCCCGCACCGGAATCCGGGACCGTCGGTAACCGTGCACCGGAATCGGGGAGCGTCGGTACCGACGGTCCCCATTTCTGGTGAGGGGGTTACCGACGGTCCCCCTTTCTGGTGAGAAACGACCGGCTCGAGCCCTTCTTTCACCGGAATTCGGGACCGTCGGTACCGACACTCCGGAAATCTCGTGCGCCTCTTACCGACCCTCGGTCAAGTCCAAATCGGTGTGTAAATTCGCAACCGCCTCCTCCGCCGGCTAGCCC
>NZ_DAWEMK010000060.1:0-8658 GCF_052362415.1 Paratractidigestivibacter sp.
CCAGCAGGAAGGCGAGCAGCTCCTCCTCGCCGACGACCATGCCCTCGGGCAGCGTCGCCGCGGCGTCCTCGCCGAAGATGTGGTGGCAGATGATGGCGGGCATGCGGGGGCTTCCTCTCGACGGGTTTGCACTCCTGCATTGTACCCGCCGGACGCCCGCCGGAGTTGCCGGTGGGCGGGTCGAGCCAGGCGGCGGTGTGCGCGCTTCTTTGTGACGCCGCGCCGCCGCGACCGGGCACGGACCCTCAGCTACCGTTCAGCTGTTTGAGCATTATTAAGGGAGTGTAAACGCGGTATAAGCATCGGCAAGGATGCCGCGCATGAGCGCGGCGGGCATAGAAGGGAAGACGACATGAGCAACGTCACGCGTAGGGATTTCCTCGGCATCACCGGTATCGCCGCGGCAGGCCTCGGCCTCGCCGGCTGCGGGGGCGGCGGAAACGACGCCAAGTCCGACTCCTCCTCCGGTTCCGACGCCGCGTCCGGCGACAAGGTCGGTGCCCCCGACGACCTCGTGAAGGCCGCAAAGGACGAGGGCACGCTCGTCGTCTACGGCTCCTGCGAGGAGGACTACCTCGCCGAGGCCTGCAACCACTTCCAGGAGCTCTACGGCATCGAGGTCCAGTACCAGCGCCTTTCGACCGGCGAGGTCCAGGCGAAGATCGAGGAGGAAAACGGCAACCCCTCCGGCGACGTCTGGTTCGGCGGCACCACCGATCCCTACAACGTCGCGACCGCAGAGGGCCTGCTCGAGCCCTATAAGGCCAACAACGCCACCCACATCCTCAAGCCCAAGTACATGGACGCCGACGGCAACTGGTACGGCATCTACACCGGCCTGCTCGGCATCATGTACAACAAGGACGAGCTCGACCGCAAGGGCCTCGACGCTCCCCAGGACTTCAAGGACCTCACGGACGAGAAGTACAAGGGCCTTATCTGGTCGTCCAACTACAACACCGCGGGCACGGCCAAGCTGATCATCAACACCGCCATCCAGAAGTACGGCCACGACGACGGCATCAAGTGGCTCGTCGACCTCGACAAGAACATCGCCGTCTACACCAAGTCCGGCTCCGGCCCGTCCAAGAACATCGGCACCGGCGAGTGCACCATCGGCCTCGGCTTCCTGCACGACGGCATCTACCAGATCGTGGACAACGGCTACGAGAACATCGGCCTGCAGATCCCGACCTCCGGCACCTCCTGCGAGGTCGGCGCCACGGCCATCTTCAAGGGCGCCAAGCACCCCAACGCCGCCAAGCTCTGGATCGAGTACGCGCTTTCCCCGGAGTGCGTCGAGCTCGCGGCCCAGAACGGCTCCTATCAGTTCCTCGTCATCGACAACGCCGAGCAGCCGCAGGTCGCCAAGGACTACGGCCTCGACCCGGACAACGTCATGGACTACGACTTCGAGGATGCCAAGGAGCACACGAAGGAGTACGTCGAGGAGGTCATGAACGCCCTCGGCGGCGGCGACGACCGCTTCAAGACCGAGTAGCGCGCCGCACGCGCGACTCGCGTTTACGCAGCTAGCCGGGACGCCGAGAAGGGCATGAGCTCTTCTCGGCGTCCGTGTGAAGGAAGGAGAGGCGCTGTGGCAAAGGACCAAGGAGCGGCGCTCGACAGAAAAAAGTTGATGGGCGACCCCATCATGGTCACGACGATCGTGGTGCTGATCGCGTTCCTCACCCTGTTCATCCTGTACCCGCTCGCCATCCTGCTCGTTGATTCCTTCGTGACGGAGTCCGGGCCCACGCTCGACGTGTTCGCCCGCGTGCTCGCGATGCCGTCCTTCACCACGGCGATCACGAACACGCTGGCGGTCGGGTTCCTCGTCTCGGTCGTGAGCGCGCTCGTGGGGCTTCTCTTCGCCTACGTCGAGGTCTACGTCAAGCTGAAGACCCGCTTCATGAGCGGGCTGTTCCAGGTCGTGTCCATGCTGCCGGTGGTCTCGCCGCCGTTCGTGCTCTCACTCTCGATCATCATGCTCTTCGGCAAATCGGGCATCATCACCCGCTACCTGCTGGGCATCTACGACAACTCGGTCTACGGGTTCTGGGGCATCTTCGTCGTCCAGACGCTGACCTTCTTCCCCGTGTGCTACATGATGCTCAAGGGCCTGCTCAAGAACATCGACCCCTCGCTCGAGGAGGCCGCGCGCGACATGGGCGCCTCCCGCTGGAAGGTCTTCACGTCCGTGACCATGCCCTTGATCCTGCCGGGCCTCGGCAACGCCTTCCTCGTGACCTTCATCGAGTCCATCGCCGACTTCGCGAACCCGATGATCATCGGCGGCTCCTACGACACCCTCGCCACCACGATCTACCTGCAGATCACCGGCGCCTACGACAAACAGGGCGCCGCCGCGATGGCCGTCGTGCTGCTGTGCATCACGCTGCTCATGTTCGTGGTCCAGAAGTACGTCCTCGAGGCCAAGTCCACGGCCACGCTCTCGGGCAAGGCGAGCCGCCAGCGCATGCTTATCACGGACCGCTCCGTCCGCCTGCCGCTGACCGTCGCGTGCTCGCTTCTTGCCGTCTTCGTCATCGTCATGTACCTGTGCGTGCCGTTCGGCGCGCTCTTCAAGACCTGGGGCTATGACTTCAGCCTGACGACCAAGTGGTTCCAGCAGGTCTTCGCCAAGTACCACGGCTTCCAGGCGTTTCGCGACTCGTTCGTGCTCTCGCTCGTGGCCGCGCCCATAACGGCGATTCTCTCGATGATCATCTCGTACCTCGTGGTCAAGCGCGACTTCAGGTCCAAGGGCTTCATCGAGGCCGTGAGCATGCTCGCCATGGCGGTCCCCGGCACGGTCCTGGGTGTCGGCTACATCCGCGGCTTCTCCGGCGGCATCTTCCACACCGGCATCCTCCAGGGGATCTACGGGTCCGCGGCGGTGCTGATTATCGTGTTCATCGTGCGCTCGCTTCCTACCGGCACCCGCTCCGGCATCAGCGCCCTGCGCCAGATCGACAAGTCCATCGAGGAGTCGGCCTACGACATGGGCGCGGACAGCTTCACCGTGTTCCGCACCGTGACGCTGCCGCTGATCAAGGACTCGTTCTTCAGCGGCCTCGTGACCGCGTTCGTGCGCTCCATCACCGCAATCTCTGCGATCATCCTGCTCGTGACGCCGCAGTTCCTGCTGATCACGGTGCAAATCAACGAGTTCGCCGAGAAGGGCAACTACGGCATCGCGTGCGCGTTCGCCACGATCCTCATCGCCATCACGTACGGCTCGGTTCTTCTCATGAACCTCGCCATCAAGCACTTCGGTACCAGCAAGAAACTCCAGTCTGAGGAGGACTAGCCATGGCAAAGGAAAAGAAAGGCGTGCGCCTCGAGCACGTGTCGAAGATCTACCAGGACCCGAAGACCGGCAAGGACTTCTATGCCGTGCACGACGCGAACATCGAGATCGCGCCCGGCGAGTTCGTGACGCTGCTCGGCCCCTCCGGCTGCGGCAAGACCACCATACTGCGCATGATCGCCGGCTTCGAGAGCCCCAACGAGGGCGAGATCTACCTCGGCGGCGAGGCCATCAACGAGCTCACGCCCAACAAGCGCGATACGGCGATGGTCTTCCAGAGCTACGCGTTGCTGCCGCACTACAACATCTTCGATAACGTGGCCTATGGCCTCAAGCTGCGCAAACTCCCCAAGGAGCAGATTACCGAGAAGGTCCACGGCATCCTCGGGATGGTCGGCCTCGAGGGCATGGAGGACCGCATGACCAATCAGCTCTCCGGAGGCCAGCAGCAGCGCGTCGCGCTTGCGCGCGCCCTGGTGCTCGAGCCGGGCGTGCTGCTGTTCGACGAGCCGCTGTCGAACCTCGACGCCAAGCTGCGCGTCGAGATGCGCAACGAGATCCGCCGCATCCAGCAGCAGGCCGGCATCACCGCCATCTACGTCACGCACGACCAGTCCGAGGCCATGGCCCTCTCCGACAACATCATCGTCATGAAGAAGGGCGTCATCGACCAGGTGGGCGACCCGCACACGGTCTACTACCACCCGGTGGACGAGTTCGTCGCCGACTTCATCGGCGAGTCGAATTTCCTTCGCGGCGCGCTCGCGGAGAAGGACGGCGAGTCCGGGGTCGCCACGATCGAGGGGCATCCCGTGGAGGTCGGCAGCATCGGGCATCTCTCGCAGGGCGATAAGTGCGTGCTCGTCCTGCGTCCCGAGGCGGCCAAGCTCGCCGACGAGGGCGTGCTGCCGTGCCGCGTCACGCTCTCGCGCTTCATGGGCAACTACCAGAACTACCAGGTCATGGTCGGCAATACGCTCGTGAAGATCACCGACTTCAACCCCAAGAACCACAAGATCTACGAGGTGGGGGCCGAGGCGTTCGTCAAGTTCGGCCCCGAGGACGTCCACGTGCTGTAGCGCTGCAGCGAGGCTGTCGGGGCGCGCGGCCTGCCAAGTCGCGGCGGGTGCCTCGGCGCCTGCGCCGCTGTTCAGCGCCCGGGGGTTCGCCGCTCGTTCGCTGTGTGCGATTCGCGCTGCCGCAGGCGTCGGGCGCCCCTCGCTGACGCTTCGAGCGCCCTCTCTTTGCGATCCGGGCGATACTGCTCGGGTGGTTTGCGCGGGATTCCGGGAGCGTCGGTAAAGCTGCACGAGAATGCGGGAGCGTCGGTACCGACACTCCCGCATTCCGGTGAAAGCGCTACCGACGCTCCCGGTTTCTCGTGAACATCGCCCCCGATGGCAGGCAAGAAGGGCACTTCTCACCAGAAAACGCGACCGTCCGGGATTCTGGTGCAGAAATACCGCCACTCCCGCATTCTCGTGCAGCTTTACCGACGCTCCCGGATTCCTGGGCGCTATTGCTTCGCCGCGAGGATCGCGTCGATGAGGGCGGCGACGCCGCGGTCGTTGTTGGATGGCACGCGGAAGCGGGCATGGGCCTCCATGTGCTTCTCGGCGTTGGCGACGATGAAGCTGTGGCCGACGGCCTCGAGCATCGGGATGTCGTTGTAGGTGTCGCCCACCGCGGCGGCGTCGGCGATGTCGATGCCCAGGTGCTCGCAGAGGTGCGCGATGCCCGCGCCCTTCGAGACGCCGAGGTTCATGAAGTCGATCCACTCGCGGCCCGCATTCGTGGCGTAGAGCTTCTCCCCGAACTCGGGCTGGTAGATGTCGCGGAACGCGGGTTCGGCGTCGTAGCCCGGGTAATACATGCTGAACTTGTTCGTCGCGTCGTCGACCTCATCGTAGGAATCGACCCAGCGGATGTTTTTGTAGTACTTGAATATGGCGTCGTAGTGCGCGCGGTCGCGCTCGAGGCAGACCGCGTGGTCGTAGCAGCACAGGACCTGGGCGTTGTCGCCCTCGGCGTCGGCTCGAGCGGCGACTTCTCGCCAAAGGGCGGGGTTGAGGCGGTCCTGGTAGACGGCCTCGCCGCGGTACTGGACGTTGCCGCCGTTGTCCCCGCACAAGCCGATGATGTCCCGGCTCTCCGGGAACGCCATGGCGAGCGTGGGGACTGGCCGGCCGCTCGCGGGGCAGAACACGACGCCGGCGCGGTCGAGGGCCTCGATGCGCTCCGCCATGTTCTCCGGCATGGTGCCGTCGTCCGCCAACAGCGTGAGGTCCATGTCCACGGCGAGCAGCTTGATGTCGGCGAGGCCGAGGTCGGCGGTGTAGTCCTGCATGCTTCTCTCCAAACGGGTTCGGTTGCACCGCTCGCTATCATAGCTTTTTGGCGGTGGGTTTCCCAAAGTCGTCGGAGACGGAAACCAAGGGGCTGCGCGCGAGGGGGGAGCGGAGACCGACCCGAGGGTGCGCATGGTTTCCGCCCCGGGGCGCGGCGGACTGCCCGAGGGCGCGCGAAAGGCGGTGCGGCGGCCGGCCCGAGGACGCGCGGTTTCCGCCCCGCGTCGCGACGCCCGGCCCGAGGGCGCGCGGTATTACGCCCCGGGGCGCGGGTACAATGGGGTCCACCCGATCGACGAGGAGACCACATGCCCGAGAACACCCCTGCCGAGAACGCCTCGGTTGCCAACGAGCCCGCCGCGGAACGCCGCATCATCGCCGTCATCGACGGCAACTCGCTCATGCACCGTGCGTTCCACGCCATCCGCCAGCCGATGTCGGCTCCGGACGGCCGTGCGACGAACGCGCTGTTCGGCTTCTTCAACATGTTCATAAAGATGGTCGGCACCTTTAAGCCCGACGGCGTCATCTGCGCCTTCGACCGCGGCAAGCCGCGCGTCCGCATGGAGATGCTGCCCCAGTACAAGGCCCAGCGCCCGCCCATGGACCCGGCCCTCCACGAGCAGTTCCCCATGGTCAAGGAGCTCCTTGGCGCCCTCGACGTGCCCGTCTGCGAGCTCGAGGGCTGGGAGGGCGACGACATCCTCGGCACCCTCGCGCGTCGCGGCGAGGCTGCCGGCTACGAGATGCTGCTCTTCACCGGCGACCGCGACATGTACCAACTCGCCACCGAGCACGTGAAGATCGTCAGCACAAAGAAGGGCGTCTCCGACGTCGCCATCATGACGCCCGAGTCCGTCGACGACCTCTACCACGGCATCACGCCCGAGCTCGTGCCCGATTTCTACGGCCTCAAGGGCGACTCGTCCGACAACATCCCCGGCGTCCCCGGTATCGGCCCGAAGAAGGCCGCCGCGCTCATCGTCCAGTACGGCAACCTCGACGAGGTCATCGCCCATGCCGATGAGGTCAAGGGAAAGATGGGCGAGAACCTGCGCGCCCACATCGACGACGCGCTGCTCTCGCGCAAGGTGGCGACGATCCGCACGGATGCCCCCATCGAGATCGAGCTCGCCGACGCGAAGTTCCCCACCTTCGACGTGGACGAGGTCGTCCGCGCGTTCAGCGCGCTTGGCTTCACGGGCATGACGGGGCGCCTCGCCAAGCTCGGCGGCGCGAACGCGTCGCAGGTCATGGCCGCAAAGAAGGCCGCAGGGACGGGAGAGGGCCCCGGCGCCGCCTCGGCCGCCGGTCCGTCCATTTCAGGAGCGCTCGCGGACGTCCTCACGGAGCCCGTCAGCGGCGACGACGCCCTCGCCGCCCTCACGTCCGCGATGACGGCGGGAGAGTGGGTCGGCGCGGCTGCCGCGGATGATCGCGCCGCCGGCGCGCTGTTCGGGCTCAGCCGCGTGCTGTGGGTCTCCACCCAAGGCGGCCTGCTCAAGCTCGAGGGCGCGGCCGCGACGGCGTCGCTGGGGCAGCTCCTCGCGGAGGGGCGCGTGGCCTCCGTCGACGTGAAGGCGCTTATCCACGCGGTGAGCCCGCTGGACTCCTCCGAGCCGGAGAACTTCGCCGCCGCCGACGTCGACCCGGCGAGAATCTTCGACGCCGGCGTGGCGGCTTACCTGCTCGAATCCGACAAGAGCGACTTCTCGGCCCCCGTCCTTGCGCAGGAGTACCTCGGCTGCGACGCGCCCGAGCCCACCGACGAGCTCCCGCAGGCCGCGATCGAGGCCGCCTGTGTGCGGCTGCTCGTCTCGCCGCTGCGCGAGCGTCTGGCGGCGGACGGATCCCAGAGGCTCTTCGACGAGGTTGAGATGCCGCTTTTGCCCGTCCTCGCGCAGATGGAGCGCGAGGGGCTCGGTGTCGACCCGGCGATCCTCGCCGAGCAGTCGCGCGAGCTCGGCGCCGAGATCGACCAGATGGTTGCGGGCATCAAGGCGGAGGCGGGGGAGGAATTCAACCTCGACTCCCCGCAACAGCTCTCGCACGTGCTCTTCGACGTGCTGGGGCTCCCCACCTACGGACTCAAAAAGACCAAGCGCGGGTTCTACTCCACGAACGCGAAGGTGCTGGCGGATCTGGCGACTGACCACGAGATCGTAGCGAAGGTCCTCGAGTATCGCGAACGCGCGAAGATCAAGTCGACCTACCTCGACGCGCTGCCCAACCTCGTGCGCGGAGACGGGCGCATCCACACGACGCTCAACCAGACCGTGACCGCGACGGGGCGCCTCTCCAGCTCCGACCCCAACCTGCAGAACATCCCGACGCGCTCCGAGCTCGGGCACCGCGTGCGCCAGGCGTTCACCGTGCCCGAGGGCAGCGTGTTTCTCGCCTGCGACTACTCGCAGATCGAGCTGCGCCTGCTCGCGCACCTTTCGGGCGACGAGCACCTGGTCGCGGCCTTCAACTCCGGCGCGGACTTCCACGCCGCGACCGCTGCGCGCGTGTTCGGCGTGCCGGTCGAAGAGGTGACGCCGCAGCTCCGCAGCCGCGCGAAGGCGGTCAACTTCGGCATTGTCTACGGGCAGCAGGCCTTCGGCCTCGCGTCCTCGCTCAAGATCCCGCGCGCGGAGGCACAGCAGATGATCGACCGCTACTTCGAGGCGTACCCCGGCGTCCGCGCCTACCTCGACGAGTCGGTCCGCCTCGCGCATGAGCGCGGCTACGCGATCACGGCGTACGGGCGCAAGCGCCACATCCGCGAGTTCCAGCAGAAGAACAAGCAGCTCATCGCCTTCGGCGAGCGCACCGCCATGAACCACCCCATGCAGGGCACCGCCGCCGACATCATAAAGATCGCGATGATTCGCGTGGAGCGCCGACTGCGCGAGGAGGGGCTGCGCTCGAAGCTCGTCCTGCAGATCCACGACGAGCTGGACCTTGAGGTCCCCGAGGACGAAATCACCGCCGCGAGCGACCTCGTGCGCGAGA
>NZ_DAWEMK010000060.1:8668-10100 GCF_052362415.1 Paratractidigestivibacter sp.
GAGACCATGGAGGGCGTGGCCGAGCTCAAGGTGCCCCTGATCGCCGAAGTGAGCTACGGTTCCAACTGGGCGGAGGCCAAATAGTGGCGGGCTGGAACGATTTCGCCGCCGGGCATCCCGAGGCCGTGGCGGCAGGCGCCCCCGTCGACGTCCCGGCCGCGCGCGGAGGGGTCCGCATGCACGTGGAGGCGTGGTCGGACGGGTCGTCGCGCGGCAACCCCGGGCCCGGTGGCTACGGGTCGGTCCTTCGCTACACCGACCCCAAGGGCGTCGTGCACGAGCGCGAGTTCTCCTGCGGCTACGATCGCACGACGAACAACCGCATGGAGCTCATGGGCGCGATCGTCGCGCTCGAGGCGCTCCGCCGGCCGTGCGTCGTCGACTTCACGACCGACTCGCAGTACGTCTGCAACGCCTTCAAGCAGCATTGGATCGCCGGTTGGCAGAAGCGCGGCTGGAAGACCGCGAACAAACAGCCCGTGAAGAACGTCGACCTTTGGAAGCGCCTCATCGCGGCGTGTGAGCCGCACGAGGTCCGCTGGCACTGGGTCAAGGGCCACGCGGGGCACGCGGAGAACGAGCGCTGCGACCAGCTCGCGACCGAGGCGGCCGACGGCTCGGGCCGCATCCGCGACGTTGGCTTCACGGGGTAGGGGAGCCTGCGCGGGCAAGAAGGACGTTTCTTGGGCGGAGGGCCCTTCTTGTGCGGGGTTTCTTGCCGTGATGCACTCCCCGCCCGGTAGCCCTTCACTGCTTGGCCTCTCGACCTGCGGCGCATTCCTGCCGGATAGTCCTTCCTCGCAGGATGACCCTTCGGTCCATGGCGGGGTTTCTCGGCAGCGAAACCTTTCACCACATCTATGTTTTTGGCCGTTCGCCGATAAAACCGCAGGTCGCGGTGGCGCGGATTTCAAAATCAAAGATGTGGTGAAAGGTTCCAAGGGCCGAAGGGGTCTCGATGTACGCGTTCGTCTGCTCCCAATCCGCGGTCGACGCGATCCGCTCTCTGAGCGCCCGCGGCGCATGGGGCGGCGACCCCGCTTGGCCGGAGTCCCCGCGCGCCCTTCCGCTGTGGGGCGGCTGCGTCTGCAGCCAGCGGCTTCATGGTCGAGCTGCGGGAGCAAAAGGAGCTTCTTGCCTCCGTCGGGCAAGAGGGCGAGTTCGTGGCGGAGCTGCCGCAGAAGTGGGAACAAATTCGCCGCCTGGCCGCGCTCGCCTCGCTTGCCTGCGAGTTCGCGGGGACGTATCGCCTCGCCGTGGGAACGCCCGCTCTGTCCGAGAGCGGCCTTGCGAAGAAGAACTGCGCACCCGAGTCCTCTGGTGCCGGTGTGCCCGGGCTTTCCGCCGCAGGCGCCCAGCGTCCTGGTGCCGGCGCCCCGCTTTCCGGCGTCGACTCTCTGTGCCCCGGCGTCCCGCGTACTGGTGCTCCGCA
>NZ_DAWEMK010000061.1:0-563 GCF_052362415.1 Paratractidigestivibacter sp.
GAGGGCGACGTGGCGCTCGATGGAAATAAGATCGCCCGCGTGGCCGACCACATCGAGCCCGTTGAGGGCGACGAGGTCGTCGACGTGCGCGGCTGCTGGGTGTTCCCGGGCTTCATCGATGCCCACACGCATCTGCAGTGCTGGACCGGCATGGACTGGACGGCCGATAGCTTCGAGACGGGCACCCGCGCGGCGGCGTGCGGCGGCACCACCACCGTCGTCGACTACGCCACGGCCGACCGTGGCGTGACCATGCCTGACGCCCTCGCCGAGTGGCACAAGCGCGCCGACGGAACCTGCACCGCCAACTATGCCTTCCACATGGCCCTCGCCGAGTGGAACGAGCGCAACCGCCGCGACCTCGCCGTCATGCGCGAGAACGGCGTCTGCTCCTTCAAGACGTACTTCGCCTACGACCACTTGCGCCTCGACGACGCGGACACGCTCGAGGTCCTCGAGGCCTTGAAGCCGCTCGGCGGCATCCTTTGCGTCCACTGCGAGAACGGCACGCTCGTCGACCGCCTTCAGCAGCGCGTCTTCGACTCCGGCGTCACCGGCCCTGA
>NZ_DAWEMK010000061.1:573-10080 GCF_052362415.1 Paratractidigestivibacter sp.
CCACCCGCTTTCGCGCCCGGACGTCTGCGAGGCCGAGGCCATCAGCCGCTTGCTCTACATCGCTCACCTCGCGGGGGACGCCAAGGTCAACGTGGTGCACCTCTCGACCAAGCTCGGCCTGGAGGCCATCCGCAGTGCCAAGGCCCGCGGCCAGAAGAACATCTACGTCGAGACCTGCCCGCAGTACCTGCTGCTCGACGATACGCGCTACAAGGAGGAAGGCGACGACGGCTTCGCCGGCGCGAAGTACGTCATGAGCCCGCCTCTGCGCAAGCCCGCCGACGTCGCCGCCCTGCGCGAGGCGCTCATAGGCGGCGAGATCGACACCATCGCCACCGACCACTGCTCCTTCAACCTCCATGGCCAGAAGGATCGCGGCCGCGGAGACTTCCGCAAGATCCCCAACGGCGGCGCGGGCATCGAGCACCGCCCGGCGCTCATCGCCACGAGCTTCGCCGAGCAGGTGGGCCCCGAAGGGCTCTGCCGCCTGATGAGCGAGAACCCCGCGAAGGTTTTCGGCATGTGGCCGCGCAAGGGCCGCCTGGCCGAAGGCGCTGACGCGGACGTGTGCGTCTGGGACCCCGAGGCGCGCTGGACCATCCACGCCGCCACCCAGCACCAGGCAGTCGACCACACGCCCTACGAGGGATTCGCCTGCCGCGGCCGCGCCCACCTCGTCTACGTGGGCGGCGAGCTCGTCGCCCAGGACGGCGAGCCGACCGGCGCCCGCCCCGGCGCCTTCGTCTCTAGGTAATTAGGCGGTGGGATACCCCCCGTCTTTTACGATAAGTTGTTCCTTCAAACGTAAAGGAGAAACCAACATGTCCATCAAGGCCATCGTCACCGACAAGGCCCCCGCTGCCGTGGGCCCCTACTCCGCCGCCACCCAGGCCGGCAGCTGCATCCACGTCTCCGGCCAGCTCCCCATCGACCCCGCTACCGGTGAGTTCGCGGGCGACGACATCAAGGCCCAGACCCGTCAGAGCCTGACCAACATCAAGAACATCCTCGAGGCCGCCGGCGCCTCCATGGCCAACGTCGCCGAGGTCACCGTGCTCCTCGACTCCATCGCCGACTTCGGCCCGATGAACGAGGTCTACGGCGAGTTCTTCTCCGAGCCGTACCCGGCCCGCGCCGCCTTCGAGGTCGCCGCGCTGCCCAAGGCCGCCAAGGTCGAGATCAAGGCCGTCGCCTACCTGTAAGGGGCGAGCCGCTGCATAAGCGAGCGCCTGGCGCCGTCGCGGTCACGTGCCGCGGCGGCGCTTTTTTCGTGCGGCGAGGGGCGGTGGCCGGCGGCGAGGGCGCTTCTTTGCGGCGGCGCGGGCTTCTTGCCAGCAAAGCGTGCATCGAGCGACGGATTTGCCCGCCGGAGGGCATGATTGTGTCTTTATCTGCACGCTTTGTTACGGGCGGCGTCGCGCGATCACGTGGAAAGAAGTGCGTCCCCGCACGGCTGCCGCGAGCTACGCCGCGATCTGCGTGTAGCGGACGCGCAGGTTGTTGATGATGAGCGTGCCACATCTGACGTACGTCGGCCGCTCGCGGATCTCCTTCGACGGCACGGGGACGCCGTCGCGGACCTCCGGTGCGCCCACGAAGGGCACCCCGTACGCGGCGAGCGTCCGCGCGAGCTCCTGCGGGCGCTTGGCCATCCAGAAGCTCAGGCGCACGAAACTCGCGCGGTACATGGTCAGCCGCGCTTGGCGGCGGTGCTCTTCGTCGAGGATCTCGTCGAGTGAGCGTCCGCGCGTCATCTGCGGGTCGGTGTATTTGCGCTTGCCGTCGAGCTCGCCGAAGATCGGCCGGCCCTCCGCGTCGCGCCACACGAGGTCGACGCGGAAACGGCGGCCTGGCTCGATCGGGTCGGGCAGCGTGACCTGCAGGCGCGGCAGCGCGAAGCCCTGCTCGATGATGGCCGCGCGCAGGATCGACTCGCCGCCGCTCTCGGCCCCGGGCTCCGCCCAGGCGCACACGTCGATGGCGCGCCCGATGCCGCGGTGCCCCTTGAAACGCCGGCGCAGCTCGTCGACAAGCCTCCTGCGCGAGATTCCCTTGACGCGCAGCGCGTGGTCGGCCACCTGGAGCGCCTCGCTGAACTCGAGGGTGGCCAGGCAGTCGAACACCGTGCGGTAAAACGACGTGACCTTGACGCCGCCTGCGACCACGGGCTCGTCGTCGCCGACCTCGTGGCGCACGACGATGCCGGAGCTGCGCGTGCGGCCGCCCCTCGGGCGCGCCACGTGGACCTGCGCCACCGTGTGGTACGAGACCGGGAAGCCGAGCATGAGCGCGGCCGACTGCGCGCAGAAGACCCAGCCTTCGTGCTGCGCCGCGAGCGCGCGGATCAGGTGACGGCTGCGCTCGCACGGGTCGAGCGCCTGCCACAGCGACGCCCGCGCAAAGACGCTGGGAGCGGGCTCGACGATTTCTGGGCTCTTCTTTGCGGCGCGGCGCCTGAGCGCGCGGTAGATCGTCCGGTCGGGCGTGTAAAGCAGCGAGCCGGCAGCCTCGGCGTCGCGCAGGAGGGCGTCGATCATCTGGTCGTTCGCGGTGCTCATGGCATCACCTCGCTGCCGGGTCGTCGGTGGAGTTGCCGTATTGTGACGCATGCGGCGGCGCCGGTGGTGCGCTTTTTGCGAGATTCGGCGGGCGGCGCGGGCGGGGAAGCTCGGGCGGCGGGTGCTTCTTTTCGGCAAGGCGTGCATCGAGCGACGGTTTTCGGCGCCTGAGGGCGCGATTGTGTCGCAGGATGCACGCTTTGTCGCGTCGACGCGCTGCTTCGCGCGGATCCGCAAAGAAGTGCGACTGGCAAGAAGTTCGGCGAACGGCGTCGCTTGCGGCGGTAGCGCCGACTGGTGGGGGCGCTTCTTGCCAGCAAAGCGTGCATCGAGCGATGGATCTGCCCGCCGGAAGGCGCGGTTGTGTCGCTGGCTGCACGCTTTGTCGCGTGGAAAGAAGTGCGCCGCGTGCGTCGTCGCCCACGGGCGCACCGCCACGCCCACGCCCGTCGCCGCCACAAAAAACGGCGCCCCGCCTCGCGTAAGGACGGGACGCCGCGCATGCTCGGGCGATCGCGAGCTCGCAGCTCGCGGAGCTACTCGGACTTGGGCAGCTCGCTGCCGCAGTGGCAGCACTTGGTCGCGCCGGGGTTGACCTCCTCGAGGCAGAACGGGCAGACGGGCGCGGGCGCCGGCTCCTCCTCGGGCTGCTTGTGGGTGAGCTTGTTGCCGAGGTCCTGGGCCTTGTTCAGTGCCTTGACCATGGCGAACACGATGGCGGCCACGATGAGGAAGTTGATGACGGCGCTGATGAACGCGCCGAAGTCGATCTCGGTGCCGGGGACGACGAGGCCGGAGACCTCGCCCACGTTGCCGCCGCAGATGGCCTTGATCAGCGGGTTGATGATGTTATCCGTGAGGGACGTGACGATCGCGGTGAACGCGCCGCCGATGATGACGCCGATGGCCATGTCCATGACGTTGCCGCGGTTGATGAACTCCTGGAACTCCCTGAGCAGCTTCTTCATTGGGACCCCCTCTATCCGGTGCTGCAAGAACGACTTAGATTAGCGCACATCTTGTGGCGTTTGGCGTTCGGGCGCGACCGATGCGTGACGGGGCGTCAACGCGCGGCCGGGGGCGGTTATTCGGAAGGCGGGAAAGTGGCATAGACAGTCTGTCTATGCGCTCTCATTGTTTGCAAAATATCTTGCGATCGAGCTGTTTCTTGAACGATTGCATGAAACTACGCCTGTTGCCAAAGAATCGCTCATGCGTCTTTGATGGCTTGCCTGCGTCATAGTCATCGGAGACTCGAGCGATCGTGCAGATGTAATCCGCTACTTGGAGTAGACGTCGAGCCCCTGGGTCGGCATTGCGGTAATCTGCGACGTTTTTGGCCAAGACAAAGTCGAGAGCGTCGTGGAGGGCTACGCTCACCGCGCCCTGACCGTTGTCGTAGTAGACGGCAACGGCGGCGAACTCCTGAAAGAAGTCAAGGTGTTCATAGATGAGTGACGCGAGGTCGCGTCTGATCCTGGCCTCGAGCTCGTCCCTATTATGGACACTGGTGGAGTCATATCGCAAAACGAAGAAGGAGATGGGCAGCTCGCGGACCAACCGCGCGAACTGGGTGAGCAGCCGCTTCCTATCACCGGGGGACACGGCGCGGTAGTCTTCGTTTCCGTGCAATAGGTCTTTCCCATGAAATGGCACGTCGGGAAGGCCGGCGGCAGCCAGACGGCCTTCGTAGCGCCCTAGGGGCGTCGATATATCTTCAGAGTGGTCATGAAGAACAACCGCGACGATGTAGCGACCTTCCGAGAGGTCCTGGTTGCCCGATTCATCGATATGCAGGTTCAAGCGGTTTGCCACACCATCCCCCGAAGAGTCGATATGAAAAAGGCGAGGTACGAACCTCGCCAATCTGACACCTACAAGGCATCTCGCCTTTTCGGCAGTCAAAGTATCGCATCAAATGAGCCGAAAAAACAATATATTTCATAAAAGGTGCGCCATGCGGGGGAGCGGGGGCGCCAAGCGGCAAGAAGGGCCTGCCCGCACAAAGCCGTGACCTGCCATTTCATGCCCATGCCACGCGGCTAACAGCGCGCGTACGCGAGGCCCGTATTGTAGGTGCAATCGAGGCGCGCGCATGCGGTGCCGCGCAGAAAAGAGGATCACCATGGGTTTGAGCTCACTGAAGAGCAATCTCAGCTACTACAACAACCAGGTCGCGTTCTGGCAGAACAACGCGAGCCTGCACAGCGAGCAGATCTGCGGCTACGACGCCGACATCGCCGATCGCAACGACCAGCTGCGCAAGGTCCGCTGCGGGCAGGGCGCGCCGGCGGTTGCCGATGCCGTGCCCGCCGTGCAGACGCTCATCGATCGCCTGCAGGACGAGATCAGCGACCTTTGCGCCTGGCGAGACGGCGCCATCGCGGAGCGCGACTTCTCGAACGAGCGCGCGGGGATGTACCGCAGGTACGCGGAGAGCACGCTGGCGGCCATTGGCAACTGCCAGGAGGCTTAGCCGGCGCAGGCGTGCGTGGAAAGAAGGGCACGGGCAAGAAGGGCGCCCGCCATCCGCCCGCTGTCGCTCTTGGAGGACCCAGCGTGGTGGACCGAGGGCACGCCGGCCGAGCTTTCGGAGGTGGCCACGCGCGTGCTCACGCACCCCGAGAGCGCCGAGGCGTTCTGGGACGAGTACCTCACGCAGGTGATGATGCAGCGCGAGCTTGGGGCCGACGAGTACGAGTACCTCATGGACATGAGCCGCCGCACGCCGTACTGGATCGCGCGCCAGCTGTTCTGCGACGCGATCTTCTGCAACTACCTGGACGTGGCCAAGACCGCCGCGAAGACCGTGCCCACCCTCATGTACATCGCCGAGCACTGGGCCGACGTGGCCGAGCCGTTCTGCCACGAGCAGTTCCCGGAGACCCCGACCTACGTGATGGGCGGCCACCTCATGGCCTACGAGTATCCCGAGAAGTTCAACGCCCGCCTTGAGGAGTTCCTCGCGAGCGAAGGCAAGTAGGCAAGAAGGGCGGGGGAGAGAAGGGCGTTCTTTTCCGCTGGCGTGCGAGACATGTGACCTGCGCTGAATTGAATTGCTGCGGGCGGTGGGCCCGCGGGGCAGCCGTCGAGTTTTGGCGGCTGCTTTTTTGATGCCGCGTAGCGGAGAGGGGCGCGCTTCGCCGTTTGTCCGCTAAAGCGCGCCGGTGGGCCCCGGCGGCGTACCCCCCGTAGTGGGGCTGAGGCCCTACGCTATAATCCATCTGGACGCATTTGTATTGCATTTCGAGCGATGGAAGCCGACGATGCCCAAGACCTACAAAGAGCTCATCCAGAGCAACCCGGACGAGACCGAGATCAGAAGCTTCCTGGTGAACGGCGACCAGGTCTCTGTGACCCTGCGCATTCCCGACACCTTGCGCGACGCAGCGAAGGAGGAGGCGGCCCTTCGGGGCATGAGCTTCTCCGCCTTCGTGCGCACGTGCATGATCGAAGAGCTCGCGAAGAAGGGAGCGTGAGCATGATCCGGGTCAAGACTCTTACCGTCCAGCTCATAGACGCGCAGCCGGACCGCATCCGCATCTGCCGCATCGACGGCGAGTCGCTTGTGACCGTCGTCGTTCCTAGGGAGGACCTCGCCGAGGCGAAGTCGCTGCCGAACATCCCGCAGCGCGGCGTCTACTACCTGCTCGATGAGGACCACGGCAACGTGAGCCGTGTCTACGCGGGGCAGACGACCCAGGGCATCGCCCGGCTCGACGCGCACAAGGCGAAGAAGGAGTTCTGGAACAAGGCCGTTATGTTCCTCGACGACGACCAGAACATCAGCAGGGACGCACTGGACGTTCTCGAGGCGAAGGCCATCGACTACGTGCGTACCCACGGCTCGTACGAGACCGACAACTCGGCGACACCCAAGCCCTACGTCGACCCGTACAAGGAAGAGGCCGTCGAACGCCTGCACGAGAGGATCCTCTTCAGGATGTCAGCTCTGGGGTACGACCTCGACAGAGTCGACCAAGGTCCGGCGGGTGCGCCGGCGGTCTTCCACACGAAGAAGAACGGCATACGCGGGGCTGGGCGCTACGACAAGGCCACCGGGCACTTCACCGTGCTCGCCGGCTCGAAAGTTAACCTCTCGAGGCCCGTGCTGAAAAACGCGGGCGTCGCGGCCGTGCGCAGGGAAATCTTCGGCGATTCGGGCGGCATCGCAGAACTCGCCGAGGACCTCGAGTTCCCGACGCCCAGCGCCGCGGCGGTGTTCGTGCTCGGCGGCAGCCAGAACGGCTGGACCGAATGGGTAAGCGACGACGGAGAAACACTCAACCAAGTCTATAGAAGTGAGGAAAACTAGATGAACAAGCAGCAGCTGGCCTCCAAGATTTGGGAGTCCGCCAACAAGATGCGATCCAAGATCGAGGCCAACGAGTACAAGGACTACATTCTAGGATTCATCTTCTACAAGTTCCTGTCCGAGACCGAGGTTGCCCGCCTGAAGGCGCGCGACTTCGCCGAGGAGGACCTGCCCAACCTGGTGGAAGACGACGAGGAGACGGTCGAGTTCGTCAAGGGCGAGTGCGGCTACTTCATCGCCTACGACAACCTCTTCTCCACCTGGGTCGCCAAGGGCGGCGACTTCGAGATATCGAACGTGCGCGACGCGCTTTCCGCCTTCAGCCGCAATATCGATCCTGCACGCAAGCGCGTCTTCGACGGCATCTTCGACACGCTGCAGACTGGCCTCTCCAAGTTGGGTACCGATGCACGCAGCCAGTCCAAGGCCGCTCGCGACCTCATCTACCTCATCAAGGACATCCCAATGGACGGTCGAGCCGACTACGACGTGCTGGGCTTCATCTACGAGTACCTCATCAGCAACTTCGCTGCCAACGCCGGCAAGAAAGCCGGCGAGTTCTACACGCCGCACGAGGTGTCCATGCTCATGAGCGAGATAATCTCGTGGCACCTGGCCGGACGCGAGAACATCACCATTTACGACCCCACCAGCGGATCGGGATCGCTGCTCATCAACATCGGCAAGGCCGTGGCGCGCCGCAACGGCAACCCGGACTCCATCAAGTACTACGCTCAGGAGCTCAAGGAGAACACCTACAACCTCACGCGCATGAACCTGGTGATGCGCGGCATCCTTCCCGACAACATCGTGGCCAGAAACGGCGACACGCTCGAGGACGACTGGCCGTGGTTCGACACCGTGGAGAACAAGGATGAGACCTACGACCCGCTATTCGTCGATGCCGTGGTGTCGAACCCACCCTATTCCCAGAACTGGGACCCGGAGGACAAGGAGCTCGACCCTCGCTTCAAGTTCGGCGTGGCGCCCAAGTCCAAGGCCGACTACGCTTTCCTTTTGCATGATTTGTACCACTTGCGCCCCGACGGCATCATGTGCATCGTTCTGCCCCATGGTGTGCTGTTCCGCGGCGGCGAGGAAGGCGCTATTCGCAAGAACCTGGTGGAGAACCGTCATATTCAAGCAATCATCGGGCTTCCTGCCAACATCTTCTTCGGTACGGGCATCCCGACCATCGTCATGGTGCTTCGCAAGCAGCGCGAGACGAGCGACGTCTTGGTGGTGGACGCCTCCAAGCACTTTGTGAAAGAGGGTAAGAACAACAAGCTGAGAGCAAGCGACATCAGGCGCATCGTCGACGCCGTGACAACGAACGCGACCGTCGACAAGTTCAGCCGCCTGGTTCCCATCGAAGAGATTCGCGCCAACGACTACAACCTCAACATTCCGCGCTATGTTGATTCGTCCGAAGCTGCTGAGAGCTGGGACGTGTACGCCACCATGTTCGGCGGCGTGCCGAAGGTCGAGGTCGACGCGCTCGAGCGCTATTGGAAGGTATGGCCGAGCCTCAAAGGGCAACTCTACCGTGACGCAGGTGGGTCGTGTCTTGCGCCCGCGACCAACGACGTTGCGCAAGCGACGAAGGAAAACGCCGACGTCCGCGCCTTCCTGAGCAGCTATCGTGATGCGATAAGCCATTTACCTGCCACGCTGCGAAGCCGCTTGGTAGACGGCGCCGATGAAGTCGATACCGTGGCGGAGGAAGAGGCCATCGCGACGCTATTGAAAGACACACTGGCGGGCATGGCCCTGGTCGACGGCTACGACGCCTACCAGGCGCTCGACGATGCCTGGGTGGGAATCTCCGGCGATTTGGAGGTCATCCAGACCGAGGGGAAAACCGTCGTGCGCAAGGTAGACCCGAACATGGTGGTCAAGAAGAAGAACGGCAAAGACGTCGAGGTACAGGACGGCTGGGTTGGCCGCATCTTGCCGTTTGCGCTTGTACAAGAGCACCTGCTTGCCGAAGACGTCAAGGAGATCACTTCCCGTGATTCCCGCCTAAGCGAGATATCGCAGGAAATAGACGAGATTCTCGAGAGCTTCGACGAGGAGGACAAGGGGTCTTCCACTGCTGTCAACGACGAAGGTTCGTTTGTGGCGGCCGAGCTCAAGAAGGCTGTGAAGGCTATCGGGAAGCGCCCTGAAAACGATTTCGAGCAAGGTCTGGTTCGTGCGCAGGCACTGCTCGATGAGGAGAAAAGTCTCAAGAAGGCAAACAAGGAAGCGAGAATGGCTCTTGAGGAGAGGACCAAGGAGGTCATCGAGGGTCTGACCGACGCCCAGTGCGACGATCTGCTGGCCGCCAAGTGGATAGAGCCGCTGCAGGTTGAGCTTCTGGCCCTTCCCGAAACCGTTGTGAGCGACTTCATCGCGAAGGTAGCTGCGTTCAACGCCAAATACGCGACAACTTATTCGGACGTGTGCAATCAGATAGATGATGCAGAAAGCCAGCTGGCAGACATGTTGGGGCGGCTTAGGGGCAGCGAGTACGATATGGCGGGCATCGCCGAGCTGCGCAAGTTGTTGGGCGGTAAGTAGCATGACAGAGAAACAAAATACCCCGGAAATCCGCTTCGAGGGATTCACTGACCCTTGGGAACAGCGTAAGTT
>NZ_DAWEMK010000062.1:0-10045 GCF_052362415.1 Paratractidigestivibacter sp.
TTGGCGATCAGGTAGTCGGCCAGCTCGTAGTCGTTGCCGATCTTCAGCTCCGGCCCCTTGGCGCGGAGGTTGGCCTCATAGCGGGCCTGTGCGCCTTCGGGGTTGTATCTGGTCTCGGTGGTGTAGTCGCTGTTGAGGTGCTCATAGGTGCACCGCTTTAGCTCCCGGTAGATGGTCGTATGATGGACGCCGAGCTCCTTGGCGATGTCCGTCGGCTTCATTCCTGCGCGGATGAAGGCGTCGAGCTGGATGCGCTTGGTCGGCGTCAGATGGCTCCAGTGCTGTCCCATTGTGTTCCCCTCCGTGATAAAAGAAAAGGGGCGGCCGGCGGGCCGCCCCTTCTGTGTGTCAGTGTTCCTCGTACTTTTTCAGGAGCTCGAGCGTCTCCTCGTCTGTGATAATGTCAGCCAGCCTGCACTCCAGCGCGTTGCAGATCTTCAGCAGCGTCGGCAGCTTCGCGCCGTTGATGTCCCGGGCGCCGCGCTCGTACTGCTGGAGCACCTGCACCTTGATCCCGGCCAGATCGGCGAGCTGAGACTGAGACAGGCCGGCAGCCTTGCGGAGCTTTTGCAGCCCCTCGCTTTTGTAGGTCACTTTGATCGAGATGTCCATGTTGTTCCTCCCGCTTGACTTTGCCGTGGTTTCGTGGTTATAATGAAAAGGAACGGCGGGCGGGATTTTTCCCGCCGTCCTTCGACCTTACTGCTTGGGCTTTTGGTTCGGCTTTATTGTGATCGTAATGGTGGCAACCTGTTCACACTTTAGAGCCTGTTCCAGCAGCTCGAGCAGTTTTTTCATCTGCTCAGCATCCACGGCTTTGCCTCCTTTCCGCGGTTTTGTTCTCCTTTCTTTCTGTACTCGGCTATCCCTTGCCTGTGATTATATTATAGAGCATTTGCTCTATAATGTCAAGCATAATTCGGCAGATTTTCAACATTTTCCCGCGTTTTTCCACAAAAAAAACCGCACGGCGTCGCTGCCGTGCGGTTTTCTCATTCTTTCCCGAGCAGGTGGTTGATGGTGGTGCCGAGAGCGGTCGCCAGATAGTCCAGCTCGTAGTCAGCGACGACTCTGCTGCCGTTTTCGATCCGGCTGATGACCTTCTGCGTGACGTCCAGCCCAATGATCTGGAGCTTGTAGGCGAGCTGTTCCTGTGACAGGTTTGCCCGCAGCCGCTCCTCCCTGACTCTCTCCCCGGAGATGTTGCACCTGCCGTCTGGTTTGTATATTTTCGCAGCCCTCGCCTCCCTTTATGCTAAAGATGACTATGCAATATTGACTTTACCAGTTTTGGCGTGGTAATATTATGCCAAAGATGACTAAACGCTAAAAAGCGCACATAGGAGGGAAAAGCATGGGTACAAGGTTTAGACGCAGCTTTAAGGTGGCCCCGGGTGTCCGGGTAAACCTGAACAAAAAGAGCGCGAGCATCAGCTTCGGCCCGAAGGGCCTGAAGCACACGGTCAGCACGACGGGGAAAAGCCACACGACCGTCGGGATCCCCGGGACGGGTCTGTCATATACGACGAGCTCCGGCGGGAAGTCCGGCGCGCAGCAGGGCGCGGTCAGCATCCCCGCAGCGCAGCGGCCGACGTCGCCGAAAAGCAAGACGGTGGCGCTGCTGCTGTGCATCTTCCTCGGCTTCTTCGGTGTCCATCGGTTCTATGTCGGGAAAACCGGCACAGGCGTCATCTGGCTGCTGACGGCCGGGGCCTGCGGGATCGGCTGGCTGGTCGATATTTTCACCATCGCGCTCGGCGGTTTCTACGACTCCGAGGGCCGCGTGCTGCGGTTCCAGCCCACAGAGGCCGAGCTTGCCGCTGCCGGTGAAGCGCCGGATCCTGACGTCGAGGAGTAAAGCCCCACATAACAGAAAAAAGCCCGCCCGGGATCTCCGGGCGGGCTTCTGCTTTTCTATGCGGTTTTAGAGCTTCGTGACGTAGTCCAGAGAGATCCAGCCCGCGCCGCTCTTGAGCTTGCCCCACTTGGTCGCGCCGGGGCCTGCGGCTTCGGCGACGATGGTGTAGATGCCCTTGCCCTTGATCTGGCCGGCGACGCCGTAGTTGGTGCCGGGGCCCTTGCGGATGTTCAGCACGTTGGCCGTCGTCCGCACGCGGTAGCTCGTGGCCGTGCCTGTGCTGCCGGTCGAGATGTCCGCAGCGTTTACCCAGCCGTAAACGGTGGAGCCGCCGCCGCTGACCGCCTTCAGGTGGTACGGGTGCGCCTTGCCGGCCGCGACGGCCGTGATGGTGGCCTTGCCGGGCTTGCAGATCTTGGCGTCCTTGGCCGCCGCGCTGGTGTAGTGCTGCGTGCCCTTGAAGTCGACCACGTCGCCGACCTTCAGGCCGGTCTCGGTGTTGCCGGAGGTCTGGTCGCCGGTGCTGCCGCCTGCGTCCGTGATGCCGAGGCGCTTGTTGACCTCGGCCGCGATCTGGCCGTGGCGGTTGTAGAGGTAGTCGCCCGGGCAGCTCTTATTCGCGTAGTCCCTGTGCACGGTCATGTTGCAGCCGTTCAGGTGGTTCACGCGGTCGTTTTTGCTGGTTGACCAGACGAGGCGCTTGATGCCGTTGCGCTTGCAGATGTCGGTCACGAGATCCAGCAGCGCGGCGTATGCCTTCGCGGAGACGGGCCAGTCAGGCGCGCCGCCGTTGTTGGCGACTTCGATGGTGACGGCCCGCTGGTCGTTGGCGTTGGACGAGGTGCACCACGAGCGGTTTGCCTCGTCGACGTACAGAGCGATCCGGCCGTCGGTGCCGATGCCGTAGTTGCTGGATGCCTGCCGCGCAGAGTTGGCGAACAGGTTGCCGCAGGTCTCGACGGAGCAGTTGCCGGCCATACAGTGGATCGTGATGGTGTCGATCTTCTTGGTGCGCTTGCCCGAGTGGTTCGGGCTGAGCTTGGTGTAGACCACCAGAGAGCTGTTACTCATTGTCGTCTCCTTTCCCGCCGGTCAGCTCGTCGAGGGTCTCGTCGGTGACGGTCTCGCCGGGCTTCAGCTTGATGTCGTCGGTGTTCTGGTTTTTCATGGGTTTGCCTCCTTTGCAAAAAGAAAAAGGGCGGGCCGGAGCCCGCCCCTCTCCGTCATTCGATAGTCAGGCCCTCGGTGTTGAGCTGCTTGACTGCTGCCTCGATCGCGTTGATGACGCTCTCCTCGTCGACCTTGAAGCCCTTCTGCTTCAGGAAGTCGATGACGTACTGCTTCTTCTCCTCGCCGCGGCCGGCGCCCTTGTAGAGCTGCTCAGCGGCAGCGACGCCGATCTTTACCCACGCGGTCAGCTCCTTGCGCTGTGCCTCGGTGGTCTGGCTCTTGAGCCACGGGATCAGGGAAAACGCTCACGCCGGCGCCGATCAGGGCGATGGCTGCGTTGACGATAGGGGTGATGTCGATGGTGTTCATCCTTTTGCCTCCTCATTGTTGAGAGTATTCCCGGACGGATCCGGGAGCGGGTTGCCGTCGGCGTCGAGCCCGTGGCGGTTTCGGCTGATTTTCTCGCCGAGGCTCTTGCCGGCGTATGTGATTAGATAGCCGACGCAGGCGGTGAAGATGGTGCCGGTCAGCTCACCGACCGGGTCGCGCCCGAAGGCAGAGAGCAGCAGAGAGCTGGCTGCGCTGAGCGTTGCCACGCTGGCCGCCCAGTATGCGAGCTTTTTGCTCACCTCGATTTTCTTTTTACGCTTGCGCCGGCGCTTCTTTGCGGCCATGCTGCTCACCTCCTTAGTCGATGATCGCGTGGATCCCCTGACTGGTGAGGAAGTCCTTCTGCGCGTGTTTGATTTTGGCAGCGTAGTCGAGGGCCGCGTGCATATCCCCGTTGCAATGCGCGTCAGGGATGCGCTGCATGGCCCGGGCCGTCGCCTCGCCGAGGGCGATGGCTGCCGACGTGCCCTGAATGGTGATGATCTGGAGATCTTCACGGGCACGCTCTCGGGCCGCTGCCTCTTGCTGTTTTTTGGCCTCCTCGGCCTCCTTTTGCTTCTCGCGCTTCTGGATCCTGTGCTCGAGCATCCAGAAGCAGAAGCCGGTCACGGCCGTCGGGATCCCCAGCAGGACGACGAGCGCGCCGATGTTGATTTCGATCATTGTGTCGCCTCATAAAAGCCGGAGGGCCGCAGGACGCGGCCCTCCTTGTTGTTTGGGCTTACTCCTCGACGTCGTCGAAGTAGCCCATGTCGACGAGATACTTGTGCACGCGGGCCTTCAGCTTCGCGGGGACGTCGTCCTCGGTGATGCGGCCCATGATGATCTCGCCTGCAAAAAGACGTACCAGCATTTCACGCTCCTCCTTTCCTGCAATTTTTAATAATAGCCACGCGAGGGCCCGGGCGATCATTCGGTCGCCCCTTCCTTCGCGGTGCCGGCGTTTGCGGCTGCCTCGAGGGCAGCGATGGCGTCCTCGACCTGCTTGCGCAGTTTCTTCGGGACGTCGTTGATGGTCATGGTGGAGCCTTCGCGGGTCAGCTCCTTGACGTACAGCTCGACGATCTTGCTCATGCTGTGGTGTCCTCCTCTCCGTCGCCATAGACCACGTCGGCCAGCTCCATGATGCAGCCCTTCAGCAGCTCGATGGTGTCAGCCTGTTCGGCGATGGTCTTGTCCTTCTCGGCCTCTGCGGCCTGTTTGTCGTTCAGCTCTTTGATGCTGTCAGCTCTGTGCTTAATCATGCAAAGTTACCTCCGATCGACTGGATGTAGCAGGTCTCCGTAGCGGAGCCGCGGAGCAGCTTGGCCTTGACCTTGACGCCCCACGCCGCGGCCGTCTTGGTCTGGTTGGTGAAATAGTGCTTCTGGCCGGTGCGGGCCTTCTGCGTGATGTCCTCCCACGTCGGGCTCGCGTCGTTGCCGTTGTTGCAGATCCAGACCTGAAGCGTGCAGCCGGCCGGGAAATTGCCCTGAATGTTGACGAGGGCCTTGGTCGGCATGGCGTCGGCCTCCATAGCGAGGGTCTGCTCGAACTCGACGGACGTGACGGCCTTGGTGAAGGTCAGCGTGCGGGTGACGCTGGCGTCCTTGGCGTCGGTCGCCACGATCTTCAGGGTGTGGCTGCCGTTCACGACCTTCAGCCACGCCTCGGAGCCGATCGTCAGCGTGTTGGTATGGCCGAGGGTCACGGTGTAGCTGCGCAGCGTGACGCCGTCCAGCATCTCCACGACGTCGACCTGATGGCCGTCGGCGTCGGTGACGGTGTACTCGTAGGACGGGGCCGCCGTGCTGAAGCTGCCGAGGGCGCCATCCGTGCCGCTGATGACGGGCGGTCGGTTATTGGTGACGGTGCGGGTGACGCTGGTGGTGTACGCACTCTCCGCGCCGGCGGCGTCGTATGCCTTGACGCGGTACTGCACGCTCGTCCATCCGTAGGTGATGGCGTCGGTGTAGCTGCGCGAGGATCCCTTGTAGATCTGCGCCCATGTGCCGCTCCCGACCTTACGCTCCAGAACGTAGCCGGAGAGGTTGCCGTCGGGGTCGGTGGAGGCCGCCCACGAGATGCTCAGGTTCTCGCCGCCGAGCACTTCGCTCGGGACAGTGATGGACGACGGCGCTGTGGGCGCCTGATTGTAGATCACTGTATAGCATCCATCCGAGTCGACGGAGTCGGAGATCAGGAGATCAGAGGACAGATTACAAGCGGGGCGCAGGCCGTAGCGGCCGTAGCAGGCGTAGTTCCAGTACAGCGCGCCACCGGAGTCGACGTAGCGGGCGCCGCGGGCCGAGCCGGCATAGGCGTCACGCAGCCAGTAGTACCACGCGGCACCAGAGCCCGGGTTGCTGGAATAGTTGGAATTGGCGACGCAGGAGGCCGTCACGGTGGCGATGCGGCTGTTGTTGTCGCTGAAGATCGCCAGCTTGCTGCCGCAGACGTGGTCGCCGCTCAGGCCGACCTCAGTGCAGGACAGGGGGAAGATCTTGTCCGTGCAGGTCTCCGTCCCGCCGCCGTCTGTGGAGCTCTTGCCGACCGTGATGGTGGTGTTCAGCAGAGCCGCCCGCTCGTTGGCGGTGAAGGCGTTCAGAAAACCGGCGAGGCCACTGTACGGGTTGACGCCGTTCCAGACGTGGGAGGAGTCCGGCGTCTGGTCTGCGGAGTGCTGTGCGGTGTACCACTGGCCGGCAGCCGCGGGGCTGTTGAGCCACTGGCGCAGGTTCGAGTAGATGTAGCGGTTGTTGCCGTAGCCGCGGCGGTCGCTGTTGCCGTTACTCGGTTCTGTTGCGTCGAAGCACAGCATCTTGATGATCTGGTTGGTCACGAGCGTGACGCTGTTGGAGGGGTAGCCTGCGTGGTTCTTATCGGCCACGATCCAGACGATCGGGCTGCCGTACAGGCTGCCGAACTTGACCTTCGACTTGTTTGCGAGGTTGCTCAGTTTTTGGGCCATGAGTTGTGTCTCCTTTCGGTGATGGTTTGAGCTCCGGGAAATAGCTGAAGAAATAGGCGTCCATGTTCTGCCGCAGGTGGTAGGTGTTGCCGTGTGAGATGTGGCCCGTCCAGCTCGCGTAGGATTGCACGACGCTGTCGAGTGTCATCTTGCCGGAGTCCACCAGCCCGCGGAACTTGCGGATCTTGCGCTTCATGTTGTCGATGCTCTTGGCTCGCACTTTTCTCACGACCTTGCCGGTCTGCGTGAGGTAGGTGTGAAAACCGAGGAAGTCGATGCCGTTCTTCAACGGGAGGATCTGCGTCTTGCCGTTCAGCCGAAGGCCGAGCGGCTTGATGTACGCCTCGATCTCCTTGAGTATCTGCCGGAGCAGCAGCTTGTCGCTGTGGATGATGTAGAAGTCGTCCATGTACCTGCCATATACGAGGCCGCGGTCATCCCTCAGCCAGTGGTCGAAGGCGTCCAGATAGAGCAGCGCGAGCAGTTGGCTCGACTGGTTGCCGATCGGGATGCCGTGGTCTGGCGTGCTGTCGATTATGAGCCACAGCAGCCACTCAGCGAAGTCGATCAGCTCGGGATCCTTCAGCCACTTCAGGGCCCGGCGGGCCGTTTCGTAACAGTAGGAATGGAGCAGGGTGTAAAAGAACTTTGAAAAATCGCCCTTCAGTACCCAGCCGTCGGCGTAGTCCCACTCGTTCATCGGCCGGGGCGGCAGGCCGGCAGCCTTGCGGGCTGCTTCGTCTGCTGCCTTTCGGCTGAAGAAATAGTGGCGCATAGCCGCAGCCAGACGGTCGAGGCCGTCGTGGGTGCCTTTGCCGATCTGGCCGGCGTAGTTGTCCCGGATGAAGCGCCGGGAGAACGCCGGCTCGAGGACGTTGTCGCAGAGCGAGTGCTGGACGACTTTGCCCTCGAAGTCGATGGCGAGGACGAGCCGCTCCTTGGGCTCGTACACCTTGAAGGGGTAGTAGGGCCCGAAGGAATAGTCGCGCCGCTGGAGCCTCTCAGAGAGGGCGACGGTGCGCTCGATGGCCTCCATGCGGTAGCGCATGGCGGTCGGGTTGTCGCGCTTTCCGCAGCGGGTTTTGCGGTATGCTTTGTAGAGCGCGATGGTGCTGTTTACGATATTCTCCATTGAAAAGTCTCCCCGCCGTGTATAGCTCCGGCCACGCTTTGCGTGCGCCGCCGGGAGCATCGGTGGTCTTGTGTTTACCCATGACCGGGCCGGTCAGACGGCCGCGGCTGCGGGAGGGATATGCCTTCCTTGGATGATGGGGCACAGTGTTCGCCTCCCGTCTCCGGGCGGTTAATAAGTCGGGCGATCCATCGAAGCGGGGCGCAGGCCGTTGTTGCCGTTGTAGGCGTTGTTCCTGTTCAGCGTGCCATCGGAGTTGACGTTGCGGGCGTTGTTGGCCGAGCCGGCACGAAAAAACAAGGCATACCCCGAGGGCCGCCTCACTGGTGACGCTTCTGCGCGTCCAGCTTGGCGGCCCTCTCTTTATCCGTTTTGTACCATTTGGCGGTCTGGTTCTTTACGCCGGCCGCCATCTTCGCCCAGTATGCAAAGGCGTCATCACTGAAGCCGCTGAGGATCTCGTGCGCGAGCTCGATGTGGTGGATCAGCTTTCGGCAGTTGCGAAGCGCCGACCGCTGCGCGCGATACCTGAGCTCACGCTCCTCGGGATCCGTCAGGAGCAGATCGTTGGCCTCCATCAGATCGGCGACGAGGTCGCTGGCCTCGTTCATCATCCTTTGCGCCAGACCGAGCCGCTCCTTCTTTGGAAATACGGCCGGGTTTCTGGTCTTGATGTAGGTGTGTTTCTCGAGCTCCTTGGCGTCCGTGATGACCTGCATCTCGGGCAGTTTGTCACGGCCGAAGGGCGGGCGGCCTACATTGGCCCGCTCGTATGGCCGCGAGTGTCCGTTGCTTGCCGTAGTATCTCACCTCCTCGCCTTTGATTGTGACGCGGGCGCTGCTGCCGTCGTAGGTCTTGCCCTGAATGACGATGACGCCGTCCTCCCGCTTGCAGCAGGAGCAGGGCAGGGCCAGCTCGACGAACAGGTGCGCGATGATGCAGGAGGCTTCGGCTGGTGGGATCGGGGTGTAGTTGTAGCAGTTTCCCATCAGCACTCGAGCCTCCGCTGCCCTGTGTTCCAGATGCCGGATCTCACGGTCAGCCCCTCCAGATCGTCGAATGTGATCTGGAAGGGGTTGCTCGTGATGTCCGTGCAAACGAAGTCCCACAGGGCGTCGACCTTCACCTTCAGAGCGTTGTCAGCCGCGTCGACATACTCCTTCGTCGTGATGTCCTTCGGGTCGTCGACTGCTCCGTAGTGTTTCATAGGCCGGCCTCCTTACAGTGCGATGCTTGTGATGATGACGAGAATCGGGTTGGAGGGCGCGGCCGCGAGCGTGACCGTGACTTTGCCGTTGGCCGAGGCCGTGGCGTTCTCGAAAGAGACGTCGCCGATGACCTGCTCCTTGGTGACGCTGTCGATCAGGATCACGCTGAGGATGTAGCCGGTGACGGTGAAGCTCTTACTCGCCGCGTCGCTGAGGGTCTGGACGGTCTTGGTGACGGCCTTCGGGATCGCGGGCTTGTTCTTGATGAAGGCGTCACTATTGCCGTCTGTCTCGTTCCAGTCGCTCTGGACGTTCTTCTCGGCGTCGGCGGGAGCGTGGGCGCTCTGGCTGTGGTCGTATGCCGTCTTGCCGCGGTCGCCGCGGTAGGCGGTGCTCACAGTCTCGCCGAGGGCGAGGTCGTTGCCGATGACGGCGTAGGTCGTCCCGCTCCAGCGGTACGTCTTGTTCTGGTACTCGCCTTCGCTCAGGATGACGTAGATCTTGTCGGACTCAGGCGTCAGGGCCGCGCCGCCGGAGGTTTTACTCAGCCAGTCGGCACCGAGGGCCGTGGCGCCGGTGCGGATGTAGGCGTCGACGACGTCGTCCACATAGCTCGGGAGCTGGTTGGCCGGCACCTTGCCGCCGCTGTCCAGCTCGGCCACGCCGCCGGCTGCGCCCTTTTCCGTTGCGGGGATCGCGCCGACGTCAGCGGCAGCGGACGGGATCGTCGGCTTGTCGCTCAGATCCTTATAGCTGCCAGAGAAGGCCACGGTCTTGAGGTCGCTGAAGAACTTCAGCACCTTGCCGAGCAGGACGCTCAGCTTCTCGCCGGAGGTGGGTGCCTCACGCTTGGTCGCTGCCTCGAAGGCGACGGTCACGTTGGAGCCGTCGCCGTCCGTGTTCAGCTTGCTGGTGTCCTTTGGGTGGACGTGGTCGCCGCGTGCGAACGCCATCTCAGTGCCGACGGCGGCGGTGCCGTTCATCTTCGGCGTAGTCGTGGACGCTGCTGCGCCCTCGGGGATGTCGCCGGAGGTGATAAAGCCGCTGTCGTTCTCGAGCTGCGAGAGCTTAGTCGGCACAGGGATCCATTTCTCACCTGTCCACAGGTACAGCGTCAGGTCGATGCTGTTGAAATAGATCTGGCCGATCTTCGGGTTGGCCGGAGGTGCAGCGAGCGGCTGCATGATGGCGTTTTGGAGCTCGTTCTGTGAGAGATCAATGCTTGTCAGGAATTTCACGGGTTTACCTCCTTAGTTGAAGTATGCAGTCCCGGAAAAGGCTGCGCAGAAGGTCAGGCGCACGGTGTTGTCGTCGAGGTAGTCGACCTCCCCGATGA
>NZ_DAWEMK010000063.1:0-1029 GCF_052362415.1 Paratractidigestivibacter sp.
ATTTGGGCCTAGCAGCATAGGATGGTTTTGGTCCAGGATTCCCACCGCAGTCCCCACACGAGGGCGTGGACACCTTCAAGACCGACGTGGCGTTCGACCATATCAAGCGCCGCTTCACGCTGCACCTCTCAGGCACGCCCTTCAAGGCCATCGCCAATGAGAAGTTCGCCGACGACGCCATCTACAACTGGACATACGCCGACGAGCAACAGGCCAAGCGCGACTGGCCTGCCGACTCCGAGCAGCCGAACCCCTACGCCAACCTCCCCAAGCTCAACCTGCTCACCTACCAGATGAGCGACATCGTCGAGCAGGAGGCCCGCGGCGGCATGGAGATCGAAGGCGAGCAGACCGAGTTCGCCTTCGACCTCAACGAGTTCTTCTCGACCAAGCAGAACGGCGGTTTCGTGCATGACGCCGACGTGGACAAGTTCCTCGACGCGCTCACCACGCAGGAGAAGTTCCCGTTCTCGACTCCTGAGCTACGCGACGAGCTGCGCCACACGTTCTGGATGCTCAACCGCGTCGACTCCGCCCGCGCGCTCGCCAAGAAGCTGAAGGCGCACCCCATCTTCGGGGACTACGAGGTGGTGCTTGCCGCCGGCGACGGCAAGATCGATGCCGACGACGAGAACGAGAAGTCGCTCGACAAGGTGCGCCGCGCGATCAAGGACCACGACAAGACCATCACCCTTTCGGTCGGCCAGCTCACCACGGGCGTGACCGTGCCGGAGTGGACCGCCGTGCTCATGCTCTCGAACATGGCGAGCCCCGCACTGTACATGCAGGCGGCCTTCCGCAGCCAGAACCCGTGCCTATTCGACCTGGGCGGCGGCAACTACGCGCGCAAGGAGAATGCCTACGTCTTCGACTTTGACCCGGCGCGCACGCTCACCATCTTCGAGCAGTTCGCCAACGACCTGTACGGCGAGACCGCGCGCGGCGGCGGCGACGTGGAGACGCGCGAGCGCCATATCCGCCAGCTGCTGAACTTCTTCCCCGTCTATGGCGAGGATGACGAGGGGCAGA
>NZ_DAWEMK010000063.1:1039-5707 GCF_052362415.1 Paratractidigestivibacter sp.
CAGACGCTCTGTCGGTAGGAGTGTCTCGTGGGCTCGGAGATGTGTCTCAGAGACCGGGATGACGAGGGGCAGATGGTCGAGCTCGATGCCGAGCAGGTGCTCAGCGTGCCGAGGCGCATCCACGCCCGCGAGGTGGTCAAGCGCGGCTTCATGAGCAACTTCCTGTTCCAGAACATCGCGAGCGTCTTCCGCGCGCCGGCAGAGGTCGTGGAGATTATCCAGCGCTTCGATCCCTACGAGCAGGGCAAGGCGCAGAACGCCGAAAAGAACAAGGTCGAGATTGACAAGAGCACGGCCGACGAGCTCTCCATCAACGACGAGGGCGAGGTGGAGATCCCCGACGAGCAGGTCGTAGGCAAGGCGGCGGACATCTTCGGGCCGAAGGTCTACGGCGACATCGCCGTCGAATTCTCGAGCCATGTGGACGACATAGCGAAGGCGCACGAGGCCAATGACGACGACAGGGCGATGCTCGACAACCTCAAGGAGGCCTTCAAGCAGAGCGTGACCGCGCCTCTGGTACAGGCCGCCAAGGAGAGCTACGGCAGCGAGCTCAAGCCGCGCCAGCAGCAGCAGATCGAGCGCAAGGTCCAGGCGGACGCCGACATCCAACTCAACCGCCAGGTCGGCGACTACCAGATTCAGGCGCGCCGCATCGAGCAGTCGCGCAAGGACGAGCTCAAGGCGGCATCCAGCGCTGCCGAGCGGGCCGAGGTGAACCAGCGGCATGACGAGCAGAAGGCCGAGGCGTTCCAGGCGCTCGCCCGGAAGCTCGAGGACTCCCGCGAGGAGCTCGTGCAGAGCGCCGGCGAGACCGTGGTGCGCGAGGTGGAGACGGCAAAGAAGGAAGACGAGAAGCAGGGCATCGAGGACAATGTTCGCGCCCACCTGCGCGGCTTCTCGCGCACCATCCCGTCGTTCCTCATGGCATACGGTGAGGAGGGCACGACGCTTGCGAACTTCGACACGGTGATCCCCGCCGACGTCTTCCAGGACGTCACGAGCATCACCGTGGACGAGTTCCGTTTCCTGCGCGATGGCGGTGACTACACCGACACCAAGACTGGCGAGGTTAAGCACTTCGTCGGGCACCTCTTCGACGAGGTGGTGTTCAACGATTCCGTAAGCGAGTTCATCAAGCTGCGCGAACGCCTGGCCAACTACTTCGACGAGACCCAGACGGAGGACATCTTCGACTACGTGCCGCCCCAGAAGACCAACCAGATCTTCACGCCGCGCAACGTCGTGGTCGAGATGGTGGACCTCTTCGAGAAGGAGAACCCAGGCTGCTTCGACGACCCGAGCCATACCTTCGCCGACCTGTACATGAAGTCGGGCCTCTACATCACCGAGATCGTCAAGCGCCTGTACCGAAGCGAGGGCATGAAGGCCGCCTTCCCGGATGACCGCGAGCGCCTGGACCACATCCTGGAACACCAGGTGTTCGGCATCGCGCCCACCAAGATCATCTACGAGATCGCCACGCACTTCATCCTGGGCTTCCACGACGAGGTCGGCCAGGGTTGCGACTCGAACTTCGAACTCGCGGACTCCGCGGAGCTTGCCAAGGAGGGCACGCTTGACGCCTATGTCGAGCGCGTCTTCGGGCCCAAGCTGGGCGAGGCGTAGCGCGTGGCGGAAGTAGTCGACAGCCGGCAGGGCGGACGTGCGGAGGCGGCGCGCGCGGCGGTGAGTGCGGCACGGCGTGAGGATACCGAACTTTGCGCCCGTCTAGTCTTTCGCGTCTCGCGCAACGAACTGAGGCGCGTGGGGATCACCACGCCCATCGCTCTCTACGATGAGCTGAAGCAGGTCTTCTGGAACGCAGACGAGGGCGTCACCCTGGGCGACCACCTCTCTGTCGGGTTCGGCAAGGTCGACCGCCGCCGTCAGGTGCGCGCCTTCGCCGAGCGCCATGCGGACGAGCCCAGAAACGTCGCCGCGAAAGCCTACGAGCGCGAATACGGCTTCAGCGCAGGCATCGCCGCGATATGGCTCGACCTGTTCGCCGAGCCCGCGGACGTGAGCTTCTCGGAGTGGCTTGGCGTCGAGGTCGCTGAATGCCCGACGGGCGCCCCGGCCTCCCGTGCGGATGTGCCCGTAGCGCACGACACCGAGCGCGAGGCACCCACCATCGAGGGCTTCCTTGCCCGGGAGCTTGCCGGCCGCATCTGCGACGAAGGCCTCGTGCGTCGACGCTTCGCCTTCGAGTTTCCCGACGATCCGCCCGAAGCGCTCGACCGCGGCATCGAGGATGCGGGCTACTACGAGGACCGCGGCTTGCTCTTCCGAGAAGGGAGCACCCCGAACGACCACTTCACGCGGCTGCTGGCCGAGCATCCGTCTTTCGCGAAGGGCGACGCCGGCTTCGAGAACGCCGTGTGGCAGCACCCCGCCTTCCGCCAGGTGCTGCGCCAAGCGCTTTCGGACCACCGCTTACTTCTCTACGAGGGCGACAGCTACATCTCGTTCTCGCGGCTGCACGACGTGCTAGGCGCGCGCATGGCGGACATCGAGTCGTACGCGCCCGCGGTGAGCGTGGATGCGCCCGAAGGCGAGCCCTTCACCGTGGCGAGCCTGCGCGCGGGCGGCGCCACTCCGCATCCGCTGTACGGGCTGGACATGCCCGACGACTTCTACGAGGGGCTGCTCGACGCGGGAGGGCTCCTGCGCAGCTGCACGCTCGCCGGAACCAAGGTGTTCGTCGCCGGAGGCGAGGGGCGGCTTTCCGCAGCCGACCTCATCGAGTGGATCGTCGCCCACCATGAGGGAATCGAGCGCGATGACCTGCCGAGACTGCTCGCAAACGATCTGGGCATCACGTGCCCGGCACCGCTTCTGACGACGACCATTTACAACTCCGACGTCTACTACGACGACATCGGGGACGCATATTACTCATCCATGGAGGCATGGAAGAAGGAGGCACGAAATGAGCTTGCTTGAGGAAGGGATCGCGACTGGCAACGTCCTGCCGACGGGTCGCAAGGAGAAGCACTCCATCGACAACGTGACGCGCGACTTCGACATCTACCGCATCAAGTGCGACCTTCTGTTCTACAACGACCAGAACGACCGCATCGCCACTTGGGTAAGCGAGTACAACTCCGCGCAGGGCGCGGATCTGCTCGCCCTTGGCCGCGACGAGTACAACGGCGTCATCGAGGACTTCATCGTCGAGAGCAACCCCGGCGCGCTCAGGAAGACCGAGAAGAGCATCGCCCTTCGCGGCCAGCTTAGGCCGGGCATCGTGCTCAACGACGGACGCGTCATCGACGGCAACCGACGCCTGACCTGCGTCCGCCGCCTCGCGCGGGCGAACAACGAGGCGGGCTGGTTCGAGGCCGCCATCCTCGACGACGCCACAGGCAGCGACCCCAAGCGCATCAAACTGCTCGAGCTCGCCATCCAAATCGGCGAAGAGGAGAAGGTGGCGTACGATCCCGTCGACCGCCTCGTCGGCGTATACCGCGACGTGGTTAAGAACCACCTCATAACCCCTGCGGAGTACGGCAACGCGACGGGCATGACCGAGGCGGAGGTGAAAAAACTCGTCGACCGCGCCCAGTACATGGAGGAGTTCCTCGAATTCTGCCAGGCCCCCGAGCAGTACCACCTCGCCCGCGCCCTCAAGGTCGATGGCCCCTTGGGCGAGTTCAGCCGCGTGCTGAAGAAGTACGACAACAGGCGCGACAAACAGCTTGTCAAACGGCTCATGTTCGCCAACATGGTGGTGCAGCCCGAGGGCGACATCACCCGATACGTGAGAGACTTCGGCAGCGTGGCAGGCACGGATGCGGAGGCCGACTTCAAGGCCGCCGAGCTGCAGGCCATGTCCGAGCTCCTCGAGAAGATGGGTCCCGACGCCCTCACGCGCGAGAAGGTGAGCGAGCTGCGCTCGGACGGCAACCTCGTCGACGGCTTCAAGCGCGCAGGCGACCGCGCAAGGGAGACCGTGCGCCGCGTCAAGCTCATGGACACGCCCGCCAAGAAATCCGCCGACTGCCTCTCCGAGCTCGAGAAGATCCTTCCCGAGATGCTCGACGTGCTGGGACCCGACGAGCTCGAGAAGGTGCGCCGCAACCTCGTTGCCGTCGCCGACAAGGTGGAAGAGCTGATCGGTGAGATCGATGAGCGCGCCTAGGGCCGTCGTCTGCTACGACGAGGCGCGCCCCGGCATGTACCTGCGCATCGAGGGGCAAGACATCGCCTCGTTCATGGCCTCGGCCGCATGGCGCGCCTGGCTGTACTACCCGGCGAGCGCCGTCGACGGCACCGATCGCGACCGCATCCTACTCGACGGCGGCATGGGCCTTCGCGAGTGCCAGGACATGCTCGAAGGCGATCATGGAGGCCGACGGCCACGGCGTCGAGATCGCGGTTGACCCGAGCTTCGGCGCCTTCGTGAACGCCGGCGAGACCTACATCCGCGAGCGCTCCGAGGTGGGGTTGGCCATCAAGGCGCAGACCGCCGAGGGCATCGCCGACGACACCCAGCTGGGGCCGCGCTTCCGGGAGTTCCGCGACGTGGTGAACGCGTCGATGGTGCGTCCCCTGCGCGACCGGCAGATGCTCGACGCCTTCTTCATGGCGACGGTTGGGCGCGCGGCCGACTTCTCGGTGCCCGGCGCCGGCAAGACCGCGACGGTGCTCGGCGTGTTCGCCTAC
>NZ_DAWEMK010000063.1:5717-9877 GCF_052362415.1 Paratractidigestivibacter sp.
GTTTGCCCCAAGAACGGCTTCGAGTCGTGGGAGAAGGAGTGGGTCGCCACCTTCGGGGATAAGCTGCCGCTGCGTTGCTTCTCGCTGGGAGACCCCGCCATAGCGGCGATGTCGACCGAGCGCAGGCGAAACGCGCTGTCGCTCGACAGCGGCGCGTGCAACCTGCTCGCGTTCAACTACGAGTCGCTCTCGGGCTACGTGCGGGAGCTGCACGCCATCATCCCCGACCAGACCCTGCTCGTCTTCGACGAGGTGCACCGGGTGAAGGCCATCGGCGGCAGGCGCGCGGAAGCCGCGCTCGAGGCGGCCGACGGCGCTAAGTTCGTGATCGCCCTTACGGGAACGCCCATCCCGAACACCTACCAGGACATCTACAACCTGCTGCACATCCTGTACCCCGAGGACTACGACACGTTCTTCGGCTACGAGCCGGGCGAGCTCCGCGCGCCCGATGCGGACCTCCAGGCAAGCCTCAACGACAGCCTGGCGCCCTTCTTCTGCCGAACGAACAAGGACGAGCTCGGCGTGCCGCGCCCAGAGCCCGACGAGATCGTGGAGGTCGAGGCGACGCCCGATGAGGACACATTGCTGCGAGTCCTGTACGCGTCTTGCCCCAACGCGCTCGCGAGGATCATACGCACCCTGCAGCTCGAGAGCGACCCCGAGATGCTCTGCTCTGCAGTGGACCCAGGCGACCTCGAGTACGTGCTCGACCAGGTCGGCGATGACTACTCGGATATCGACTACGTCGACTTCTCGCAGACGTTCTACGAGGCCATCGAGCGAAGCCGCCCGAGCTCGAAGCTCGTGGCGTGCGAGCGGCTCGTGGAGCGCATCGTCGCCGAAGGCCGCCCCGTCATAGTATGGTGCATCTTCGTACGCAGCATCAGCAACCTCCGCCGCGACCTCGCCGCCATGGGGATTCCGGCAGAGGCGATCTACGGCGCCACGCCACAGGAAGAGAGACGCGAGATTCTGGACGACTTCCGCGCGGGGCGCTTCAGGGTGCTCGTGACCAACCCGCAGACGCTTGCCGAGTCGGTCTCTCTGCACAGCGTCTGCCACGACGCGGTGTATTTCGAGTACAGCTACAACTTGGTGCACCTGCTGCAGTCAAAGGACCGCATACACCGTCTGGGCCTGCCCGACGACCAGAAGACGCGCTACTACTTCATGCGCGAGAAGTTCATGCGCGACGGCAGGGAGCTATCCCTCGACGCCGTGATCTACGACCGCTTGAAGGAGAAGGAGCAGACGATGCTCGACGCCATCGACCGCGGCTGCCTTGAGGGCGGCTACCTCGATGACGAGGACCTGCGTATCGTCTTCGAGCGCCTGCTGGGAGAAGATGCCAAGAGCCTGGAATACTAAGAGGCCGAACGGCGCACTGACGATATTGGCTCATAAGTAACAACTGCGAAGGAAAGATAGGGCTTTAAGGATGGATGCAGGAAAATCTACGATAAGCGGCGTGTTCAACGGATCGCGCCTGCTCGAAATACCTTTCTACCAAAGGGCGTACGTCTGGGGAGAAGAGCAATGGGAGCGCTTCCTCGGCGACATGGAGTTCGTCACGGCCTCGAAGCGGCCCTATTTCCTGGGCTCGATCATCCTGAAGCAGGCCTCCTCCGGCAACACTTGGTCCGAGGTGTCCGAGGTTCGCACAGTCATCGACGGCCAGCAGCGCCTCACGACCATGGTCATCTTTTTCAAGGCGCTCTGCGCGAGAATCGACGCCGATAGGCTGTTCGAGCGAGATTTCGTCCTGGAGACCGGCGAAGTCGCCTTGAGACATGGCAAGTACGACCGGCAGGATTTCGAGAAGGTCGTCAGCGCCACGGGCTGCGAGCCTGTCGAGGGCTCCTCGTCCATCGCCCTTGCCTACAACTACTTCCTCAAGAACATCGACCCAGAGAAGGTCGACAGGAACACGATCAAGTCGAACGTCCAGTTCGTCTGCATCGACCTCACCGAGGGCGAGGACGAGCAGCAGATATTCGACACCATCAACTCGCTCGGGGTGCGCCTGACGACGGCGGAGCTCCTCAAGAACTACTTCTTCAACCGCGAGAACGAGCAGGCGTTCAAGGAGTGCTGGGAGGACGTCTTCGAGCCCACGGCGGAGAAGAGGGAGTATTGGGAGCAGGAGGTCGTTACCGGGCGCATCAAGCGCACGCTCGTCGACCTGTTCTTCGACGCGTTCCTCCAGATCCTGGTTCAGGACAAGAAGCGCGGCGTCACGACCGAGGACAAGCTCTTCTATTCGCGCACGTCCAACCTCTTCCAGTCCTACAAGGACTTCATCGGCAGGTACTGCAACGGAGACAAGGACGAGATCCTCGACAGCATGAAGGCGTATGCCGAGGCGTTCGAGTCCACGTTCGACCCTGGCTACTGCGACGCGGACATCCCCTCCGCTCCCGGCGTCGAGCGCCTGAACGTGCTGATATTCGGCCTCAAGAACTCGACGCTCATCCCGTACGTGCTCTACGTTCGCAAGAACGCGGAGTCTTCGGGCGAGGAATCCGAGGTCTTCGCCCTGCTTGAGAGCTACATCGTCCGCCGAACGCTGGTTCAGGCGACCACGAAGAACTACAACAGGCTGTTCACCTCGCTGATCCTGAACGAGGTGAAGGACGCGGAGGCCCTGAGGAAGGCTCTCGAAGCCAACGAAGAGGCGACGACGTACATGCCCGGCGACGCCGAGGTTCGAGCGGCGTTCGAGGAATCGTGTCTGTACAACCTCCAGTCCAAGGGCGTCCTCTATCTGTTGGAAAGCGCCATTCGTCCGGGCATGAGCAGCACGGCCCTGCTCGGGTTCAACCAGTACACCCTCGAGCACATGATGCCCAAGAAGTGGCGCAACAAATGGGGAGCCCTCGACGATGAGGCTGCCACGCGAAGGGACAGGAAGCTCCTCACGCTCGGCAACCTCGCCATCATCACGCATTCGCTCAACGCCTCCATCCGCGATGCCGATTGGCCCACCAAGAAGCAGGGAAAGGGATACAAGGACGGTCTTGCCCTCTGCGCCGCCGGCCTTGCGACCATGGCCGGCGCCCTGGAGAAGGAGTCTTGGGGCGAGGGCGATATCGCAGAGCGCGCCGAATGGCTTGCGGACAAGGCGTTGGAGGTCTGGCGTTAAACCTTACATGCGCCCCATCTCGAAGATGCTTGCGGTGTCGGAGCCCGCATCCATGACGGATGTTGTCGGCTCTTCCAAATGCGAGGTTTGCGGTGGCGCTTCCGTCACTGGTGCCTCAACCACCTCGCCGAGCGCCAGGAAGAACCTCATCACGAGCTCGATCCTCTGCTGCAGGGACTCGCTCAGCTCGCCGTAGGAGGCCGCCAGCCGGACCTCCTTGGACAACTCCGCCATCGAGTCCTTCAACGCCTTCTGCACGCTTACAGAGGGCCTCACTTCGACCTGGGTATCGGTGAGCTTGGCGATGATGTAGTCCTGCCTGCTCATGCCGCTCCAGGCTGCCATCTCGCATATGAGCTTGTGCTCCTCGGGCGTGCAGCGAAACGCCATCGTCTTGCTGCGCTTGCGGGCGCTGTTCTCGCACGGCATCTTGCTTACCCCCTCGCTCCATCGAGCGCGGCGGCCATCTCGTCCTGCTTCGTGGGGAACAGGTGCGCGTAGCGGTAGGTGATGTCCACCGCCTCGTGGCCCATGCGCTCGGCGATGGCCAGCGCGGAGAAGCCCATCTCGATCAGCAGGCTCACGTGGCTGTGGCGTATGTCGTGTATGCGGATGCGCTTCACGCCCGACGCTTTGCACCCGCGCTCCATCTCGTGGGCCAGGAAGTGCTTGGTCACGGCGAACAGGCGCTCGTCGGGGGCGACATCGTCGCGCATCTCGATGAAGTCCGCCATCTCGTCGCGAAGGAAGGCGGGCATGACGATCGTGCGCACGGACTTGGGCGTCTTGGGGTCGGTCACGGTGTCCACGCCGTGGAGGCTCTGGTACGACTTGTTGATGCGCAGCCGCGAGCTATCCAGCATGAAGTCGGACGGCGTGAGCGCCAGGAGCTCGCCGCAGCGTATGCCCGTCCAGTACAGCAGCTCGAAGGCGTGGAACGACAGCGGCTTGTCCATGACCGCCTCGCTGAACCTCAGGTACTCGTCCTTGGTCCAGAACTGCATCTCGCCGCCCT
>NZ_DAWEMK010000064.1:0-1219 GCF_052362415.1 Paratractidigestivibacter sp.
CGTCTTCGCGGTGCCGATGTCCATGCCTCGGTAGACCTGCATCGAGTCGACGGAGACCACCTCGCCGCCGAGCGCCACGGCCACATGGTCCGCGAGCGAGCTTTTGCCTGAGGCCGTCGGCCCGACGATGGCGACGACGGGACCCGGCAGGCTCATCGCGGGTCGCCGTCGATCTGGCCGCGGAGGTACCAGGTGCGCGCCTCTTCGACGTGGACGTCGCAGATCTTTCCGATGACATCCTGCGCGGCCAGGCCCTCGGGCAGCGGGAAGTGGACGGTGCGCATCTTCTCGCTGTGGCCGACCATGATCGAGTCGTCGCGCTTGGACGTACCCTCGACGAGCACCGAGACATCGCGGCCGAGCTCCTCCTGGTTCGCCTCATGGGCCTGCTCGGCCACGAGGTCGGCGAGCCTTTCGAAGCGGTGCTGGATGACGTCGTGCGGCGTGTCGTCCGGGATCTTCGCGGCGGGGGTGCCAGGGCGCGGGGAGTAGATGAAGGTGTAGGCGCTCGAGAAGGCGGCCTCGCGGACCAGCGAGAGGGTCTGCTCGAAGTCCTCCTCGGTCTCGCCGGGGAAGCCTACGATGATGTCGGTCGAGAGAGCGAGCCCGGGCATAGCGGCGCGCAGGCGCCCGACGAGGTCGAGGTACTGCTCGCGCGTGTACTTGCGGTTCATCGCCTTGAGGACGCGAGAGGAGCCGCTCTGGACCGCGAGGTGCAGGTGCGGCATCACGCAGGGGTTCTCGGCCATCGCGGCGATGGTCTCGTCGGTGAGGTCGTGCGGGTTCGAGGAGGTGAAGCGGACCCGCTCGATGCCGGTCTTGCCCACCTCGCGCAGCAGCTGCGCGAACCTCGGCTCGCCGTAGATGTTGCGGCCGTAGGAGTTGACGTTCTGGCCGAGGAGCGTGATCTCGCGCACGCCGTCCGCCACGAGCTTCTCGCACTCGCCGACGACCGCCTCCATGGTGCGGCTCTTCTCGCGGCCGCGGACATACGGGACGATGCAGTAGGTGCAGAAGTTGTTGCAGCCGGTCATGATCGGCACCCAGGCGTGGAATTTCTGGGCACGGCGGCTCGGGAGGTCGCAGGAGAACCCGCGACCCTCCTCCTCGGTGTCGACCTCGACCTTCTTTCCGTCGTCGGAGAAGGCCTCCTCCAGAAGCGCCGGCAGGCTGGCGAGCGCGCTCGTGCCGAAGACGACGTCGGCGGCGGGGATATGGG
>NZ_DAWEMK010000064.1:1229-3255 GCF_052362415.1 Paratractidigestivibacter sp.
GCTGGTCGGCGTTCTCGCGCACGCAGCACGTCATGAAGACGACGATATCGGCCTGCTCCGGGTCCTCGACCCAGATGCAGCCGTTCTGCTCCAGGAGCCCCTCGACGCGCTCGGCGTCGTGGAGGTTCATCTGGCATCCGAAGGTTTTTACGTAATAGGTTTTTCCTACCAGAGAATTCATGCAACCAATCCTAGGAAGCGACGTTCATGGGCTCGGCTCCGCCTGCCATGCCGGGGGCCTGGATACGGTGAACGTAAACGGCGAGGCGAATGGCGGTGCGGCTCTCTCCTCCGATGGAGATGTCCGAGAAAGTGGGGGCGCAGGAGATGTCCAGCCCCGTGGGGATGAGGAAGCCTCGCGCGATGGCGACGGCCTTAATGGCCTGGTTGACCGCTCCCGCGCCCACGCACTGGATGTTCACGGGCTCGCCGTCCTTGACGAGGCCGGCTATGGCGCCCGCGACAGATGCGGGGGATGACTTGCTGGAGACCTTCAGGTAGTCCATTTGGTGCGCTCCTGGTGCGTTTAGATCGAAATATAGCGTACAAGCTGCGTTTATCTGCGGATATTCTACTTATAAAACGGGTGTTTGGGAAGCAAAAGCCAAAGAAAGCCCTAATCACCCTGCTCGAGCTCGAACGTGACCGTGATCTTCCCCTTACCGACGCGCACCTTCGGAGCCTCGTTGAGCGAGAGATAGTACTTCTGGGCGAGCTCGGAGAACCCGCGCTCCATCGCCCTCGAGAAATCCGCACAGTCCTCCTTGGAGATCTTGAGGCCGCGGTGGTCGCGGGTGAGGTCGACCTCATGGGGGACCTTCGGGCCGGCCCGGTGCGTGAGCCTCGCGACGACGCTGCGCTGCGGCTTGACCTGGCCGGCGACGATGCGGTGCGCGGTGCGCTCGCTCATGTCGAGCCCGAGGGAAGCGCTCACGCGCTGAAGCTCGCCAGCGTCGGCCGCGACCCTCAGGCGCTCGAGTACGGGGAGCTCGGAGATGTCGTCAAGGAACATGAGGTCGGAGGCCTCGACCGTCTTTGCGGCCTTGGCACGGGCCGTCGCCGCGATCTCGGCCGGGGAGCCGATGTAGACCTCGCAAGAAGACCTCTCCTCGATGGCGAACTCGCAACAGGTCCTGATGATGTTGTGGGGGCCTCGCTCGCAGATGAGCAGGCCGTTCTCGTCGACGGAGGTGATGGGCCACGTGGACTGGTCGGCGCGCTCGGCGAGGACCGTTGCGTCCGTGACCACGCGGATGGAGGAGCCCTTGCCGACGCCGCTGGAAACCACCTCGGCGGAGCTCGCGTTCTCCTTCACGGAATAAAGAGCCATGCCTCTGCCGTGGACGCCCCAGCGGTCCATGTGAACGCTCTCGAGCTTGGAGGTCACGCGCGCCTCGAAAACGCGCGACTGCATATCCTCGGGGATTCCGGAGCCGTCGTCGAGGATGACGAGGGTTCGGACATCGCCCTCTCGGGCGGTCGCGACGTAGATGTGCTTGGCCCCTGCGTCGCGCGAGTTGCGGAGCATCTCGATGACGATATCCTCGACGCAGCGGATGTCGTGCTTGGCCTGGCGCCTCTCGGCCTCGGCGACGCGAAGGCGAACGTAACCCTCGCCGAGGTTCTCCTCGACACGAAGATTACGCTCGCCTCCCATGGAGGCAACGAAGCCTGCGAGGCCGTTGTCGCTTCCGGTCATGTTTGGTTACTTGGCGACGCCGATGGCGCGGGACTCGCGGATAACGACGACGCGGACCTGGCCGGGATACTCCATCTCGTCCTCGATCTGCTTGGCGATGTCGTGCGCGAGGACGGTCGCCTGGGCGTCGGAGATCTTCTCGGGCTCGACCATGACGTGGAGCTCGCGGCCCGCCTGCATGGCGTAGGTGCGCTCGACGCCCTCGTGGGCGTTGGAGATCTCCTCGAGCTTCTCGAGGCGCTTGATGTAGTTCTCGGCCGACTCGCGGCGGGCGCCGGGGCGGGCTGCGGAGATGGCGTCGGCGGCCTGCACGAGGACGTCGAGCAC
>NZ_DAWEMK010000064.1:3265-5482 GCF_052362415.1 Paratractidigestivibacter sp.
CGACGTCGGCATGGTGCGCCTCGATGGCGTGGACGATCTCCGGGCGCTCGCCGTAGCGACGGGCGAGGTCGGCGCCGATGACGGCGTGCGGGCCCTCGACCTCGTGGTCGATCGCTTTGCCGAGGTCGTGCAGAAGGCCGGCGCGCTTGGCCGGGGCCTCGTCGAGGCCGAGCTCGGAGGCCATGATGCCGCAGAGCGCGGAGACCTGGATGGAGTGCGTGAGGACGTTCTGGCCGAAGGAGGTGCGGTAGCGCAGCGCGCCCAGGGTCTTCACGAGCTCGGGGTGCAGGTCGTGGATGCCGGCGTCGAAGGCGGCCTGCTCGCCGGCCTCGCGGACGCGCTCGTTGACGAGGGCCTCGGCCTTCTTGTAGAGCTCCTCGATGCGGGCGGGGTGGATGCGGCCGTCGGCGATGAGGTTCTCGAGCGCGACGCGGGCGGTCTCGCGGCGAACGGGGTCGAAGCTCGACAGCGTCACGGTCTCGGGGGTGTCGTCGATGACGAGCGAGACGCCCGAGACCTGCTCGAACGTGCGGATGTTGCGCCCCTCGCGGCCGATGATGCGGCCCTTGAGGTCGTCGGAGGGGATGTGGACGGAGGTCACCGTGATCTCGCCGGCCTGGTCGGCGGCGCAGCGCTGAATGGCGGTCGAGATGATCTCGCGGGCGGTCTTGTCGGCCTGGGCGCGGACGTTCTGCTCGCTCTCGCGCAGAATCTGGGCCTCCTCGCGGACGGACTCGGCGCGTACGCGGTCGAGGAGCTCGGTGTGGGCTTCGTCGCTGGAGAGGCCGGCGATGCGCTCGAGCTCGGAGATGCGCTTGGCCTCGAGGGCGTCGAGGTCGACCTTGCGCTTGTCGAGCTGGCCCTGGAGGCTGGAGAGCTGGTGGTCGCGACGGTCGAGGACGTCGTTGCGGCGATCGAGGGACTCCTCGCGCTGCATGATGCGACTCTCCATGTTCTGGAGCTCGCCCTTGCGCTTCTTCTCCTCCGCCTCGGAGGCCTGCTTGATGGCCAGGACCTGCTCCTTGGCCTCGAGGACGGCCTCCTTCTTTGCGTTCTCGGCCTGACGGGAGGCCTCGGTGCGGATGCGGTCGGCCTCGGCCTGGGCGTTCTCGACCTGGGCCTGGGCGGTCTTGACCTTGGAATTGGACTGACCGGCAAGGACCGCATACGCGACCGCGGCGCCCACCACAAGGCAAATAATGCCAATGACGATTTCCATACGTGCTCCTCAGATAGCAAAAATCTATTCAACGAAATAAAGAAGCCCGGGCACGAATCCCGAAGCTCCGCCATCAGAGGTGCAATCGTCGTCCCTCGTCTGCGCTATGTCCCTGTAGAAGCAAACCGTAGATACAGAATATGGTCAGCCGGCCACGCCGGCAGAAGAATGCCCTTTAACGGCTCTCCTATCCTATGACCAGCCGACCATAATTGTCAAACAAACGTAAGGCGAAAGGTAGCGCGGCGGCTACGACTGGTCGAGCGCGGACTTCGCGGCATCGATTGCGATATTCATCGAGAAGCCCTTGTTGCAGAGGTACCTCACGGTCTTCTGGAAGTCGTTCTTCCCGGTCGGGCGGCGCCTGGAGGCGAGCTCGCGGGCGCGCTCGAGCTCGGAGCCCTCCTCGAAGTACTCCTCGGGCCAACCGGGGATTGACTCCGCCTCGACGCCCTTGCGCGAGAGCTCACGCTCGATCTTCTGCCTCCCCCACCCGGCGTAGATCTTCGAGCGGATGAAGACGTCGGCGAAGCGCGCGTCGTTCACGGCCCCGCCGGAGACGGCGGCGGCGATGAGCGCATCGGTGGTCTCGATCGAGTAGCCGTCGGAGGCGAGCTTTTCTTTAAGCTCGGCGGAGGAATAGTCTCGTTTGTTGAGGAGAGACTCCAGCCGGCGCCTGCCCGCCGCCTTAGAGGCCTTGCGCACCTCGTAGGCGAGCTCTGCGCGAGAGCCGAGCTCGCCTCCCCGGGACTTCCTGAGGGAGGCGAGCTTGCGTCCCACTGCCACAGGAACAGACCAGGTCTCCTCGCCGTCACAGGTCTCCAGCATGACCTTCGCCTTGAGCGGGCGCCAGCCGAAGCGCGGGGCGTCGCGGTCGGGCAGGACGACGTCCCAGCTGACGCAGCCTTCGGACTCGAATGCGGGCATTACTCGCCGCTCGTGAGGTGAGTGGAGCCGTCGAGGTCGAGATCGACGCCCGGCACGGGCTCGCCGACGCG
>NZ_DAWEMK010000064.1:5492-7922 GCF_052362415.1 Paratractidigestivibacter sp.
CCCAAAGGCGACGTGCTGACGGCCGTCACGACGCTCGTCGCCGAGCTCAAGGCCACAGGCGACGCGGATCTTGTGCTCGAGCTCGTCGCGCAGGTCGGGGTTCTCGGCGAGGAAGTGCTTTGCGGCCTCCCGGCCCTGGCCGAGGCGCTCGTCGCCGTAGGAGAACCAGGAACCGGATTTATCGATGATCTTGTAGTCGACGCCCATGTCGAGGATCGAGCCCTCCTTGGAGATGCCCTCCCCGTACATGATGTCGAACTCGCACTGCTTGAAGGGCGGCGCCACCTTGTTCTTCACGACCTTGACGCGCACGCGGTTGCCGATCGCGTTGCCGTGCGAGTCCTTATGGGTGTCGATCCTGCGGATGTCAAGGCGCACGGACGAGAAGAACTTGAGGGCGCGGCCGCCAGGAGTGGTCTCGGGGTTGCCGAACATGACGCCGATCTTCTCGCGGAGCTGGTTGATGAAGATACAGGTGGTGTTGGACTTGGAGAGAGAGCCCGCGAGTTTGCGGAGGGCCTGGCTCATGAGGCGGGCCTGGAGGCCGACCGTGGAGTCGCCGATCTCTCCCTCGATCTCGGCGCGGGGGGTGAGGGCCGCGACGGAGTCAATTACGACGACGTCGATGGCGCCTGAGCGCACGAGCATGTCGCAGATCTCGAGCGCCTGCTCGCCGGTGTCGGGCTGCGAGATGAGCACCTCGTCGATGTCCACGCCGATGCGGGCGGCGTAGCCGGGGTCGAGGGCGTGTTCGGCGTCGATGAACGCGACGACGCCGCCGAGCGCCTGGGCCTCTGCGAGGATCTCGAGCGAGAGGGTGGTCTTGCCGGAGGACTCGGGGCCGTAGATCTCGACGATGCGGCCGCGGGGAATGCCGCCGATGCCGAGGGCGTTGTCGAGCGCGATGGAGCCGGTGGGAATGGCCTCGACCTCGTAGTTCGGGCCGTCGTCGCCGTACTTCATGATCGAGCCCTTGCCGAACTTCTTTATGATCTCCGCCGTGGTGTCGGCGATCGCCTTGTCGCGCTCCTCGCCGGTGGTCCGGGGCTTGATTTCCTTAACGATGGCGCTCTTAGCCTTTGCCATGTGAACTCCCTCTTTGTTTCGACGAAGCCAATACTAATCGAACAGCCGTTCTTGGTCAACGAACATGAGGGAAATCTACCAAAGGCGCCTTGCGGCAATCTGTCCAATGACTGCCGCGTATCTGCCGGGAACCTTCCTTAAAAGACTCGCGGCACGAATCCGCCCCTGCCAACAGGGCCGGCAGGGGCGATTATCTGCTCAAGGAAGCTAAGGTCAGACTTCGCTTCCCCGCCGATTTACACAAGAGATTCAAGAAGATGCCCGATGGCGGCCCTGCAGGCGAGGCGCCGCACGTCGGCTCGGTCGCCCTCGAAGCAGTGGAGCCACGACTTCGTGCCATCAGCCGTCGCTACGGCCATCCACACGGTTCCGACGGGCTTTCCGGGCTCGGCACCGCCGGGGCCCGCGATGCCCGTGGTCGAGACCGCGACGTCGCAGCTGAGCACCCTCCGTGCGCCCTCGGCCATTGCCTTGGCGCACTCGGAGGACACCGCGCCGATCTGCGGCACCCCGAGGATTCCCTCGTAGGTAACCCCGAGGACCTCGTGCTTCACGGGGATGGCGTAGCTCACGACGCCGCCGCGCACGACCGCCGAGGAGCCCGGCACCGCCGTGAGGCAACCGCTCACAAGGCCTCCCGTGCAGGACTCCGCGGTACCGACGGTGAGCCCCAGCTCAGTCGCCCTTAAGACCAGCCTCGCCGCAGCCTCGTAGAGCTCATCGTCCTGTTCCAGGATCGCGCGGTCGCATGCCATGTCAGTCGGCCTCCACGAGGTATTTCCAGCCCTTGAGGAAGTAATCGACGCCGGACCATGCGGTGAGCACGACCGCGGCGAACAGGAGCACCTGCGAGATGAGGTTAAGGACGTCGAGGGCCTGCCCCGCGGGCAGCGCCATGCAAAGCAGCAGCCCCGAGATCGATACCATCGTCGTGGCGGTCTTCCACTTGCCGAGGTTGCTTGCCGCGACGACGACGCCCTTGGAGGCGATGACCATGCGAAGGCCGCTCACGAGGAACTCGCGGGCGACGATGACCAGGAGCACCCACGAGCTCGACATCCCGTGCTCGAGCAGGAAGCACAGGGCGACGATGACCACGAGCTTGTCTGCGATAGGGTCGAGGAACTTGCCGAAGGTGGTCACTTCTCCCCTGCTGCGCGCGAGGTAGCCGTCGAGCTTGTCCGTGAGCGAGAGGATCACAAAGAACACGAACGCCGCGAGCATGCCGGCGTCGATCGTGGCCCCGTTGAGCCCGGCCGGGCACAGGAGCTCGGCCACGAGGAGCCACAGCGGCACGAGGACGACGCGGACGGTGGTCACGATGTTGGCCGGAGTCCAAAGGCC
>NZ_DAWEMK010000064.1:7932-9824 GCF_052362415.1 Paratractidigestivibacter sp.
TGGCCTTCCCTGCCTTCTTTGAGCCCATGGGGCCTTACGCCTCCTCGACGATTGTGCCGACCATCTCGTAGCAGAAGGAGTCGACGAGGTCCACGGTCACGATGTCGCCGACCGCCGCCTCGCCGCTCTGGATGTGGACAGCGCCGTCGCAGTCGGGGGCCTGGAACCAGGTGTGGCCGATGAGCTCGACCCCGTCATCGGTCTCCTCGACGCCGTCGATGATCACCTTGACGCGCTCGCCGACGTGCTTGGCCGTTGCAGAGAAGCCCAGCTCCTCCACGAGGTCGATGAGCCGCTGGGTGCGCTCGAGCTTGACGTCCTCGTCCACCTGGTCGGGCATCGCCGCGGCGCGGGTGCCCTCCTCCTGCGAGTAGGCGAAGACCGAGGTGTAGTCGAACTCCTCCGCCTCGATGAAGTCGTAGAGCTCGTCGGCCTCCTCGTCGGTCTCGCCGGGGAAGCCCGCCATGCCCGTGGTGCGCAGGACCATGCCGGGGATCTCGTCGCGCAGCCTCGCGAAGAGCGCGTGGAGCTGCTCGGGGTCGCCGGAGCGGCCCATGGCCTTGAGCACGCGCTCGGAGCAGTGCTGGATGGGGATATCGATGTAGGGAAGTACCTCAGGGGTGTCGCGGATAGCGGCGATGAGCTCGTCGGTCATGCCCTCGGGCTGGAGGTAGAGCACCCTCACCCAGCCGGAGTAGGGCCTGACGGCCTCGGCCACGCGAACGAGCAGCTTGGCGAGGGTCTGGTCGCCCTCGAAGTCGGAGCCCCAGATGCCGGTGTCCTGGCCGATGAGAATGACCTCGCGGACGCCCTGCTCCATAAGGGCCGAGACCTCTGCGACGATCTCGTCAGCCGGGCGGCTGTGGTAGCGGCCGCGGATGTAAGGGATCGCGCAGAACGCGCAGAAGCGGTCGCAGCCCTCGGAGATCTTCACGAAAGCGGAGGCGCCCTGGACGGTGCGGAGCATCGCTCCGGCGTCGAGGACGGGCGCCGCGACGGAGATGCCGAGGACATCCGCGACGACCCCGACGATGCCGTCCTCGTCGTCGGCCTTGACAAAGGCCGCGACCTCGGGCAGCTGCTCGGGGAGGTCGTCGCCGTAGCGCGAGGGGACGCAGCCGCACATGATGATGGGGCAGGACCTGACGCCCTCCGCGCGGCCCTCGGCGAGCTCGAGGGTAGCCTCGACGGACTCCTCGGTCGCGGAGGCGAGGAAGGAGCAGGTGTTCACGATGGCCGCGTCGGCGTCATCGACGCCGTCGGCCTCCGCAAAGCCGGCGGCGAGCAGAAGCGCGCGCATGCGGTCGGTGTCGACCTCGTTCTTCGCGCAGCCGAGGGTGATGAAGAGGATCTTGCCGAGGGGCGAATCCATAGGCATGGGGTGAATCCTAACGATAATTGACGAACTGGAGGGGCTGGCCGTAGTCGTTCTGCTTGAGCGCGGCGATGACCTGCTGCAGGACGTCGCGCGACGCGGACGAGATGCGGAGCTTATCGCCCTCGACGGTCGGCTTGCACTTGAGCTTGAGGTCACGGATGTCCTTCGCGATCTTCTTTGCGGTGTCCTGGTCGATGCCCTGGATGATGCGCCCGGACTGGCGGACGCTCATGCCGGACGCGGCCTCGACCTTGTCCCAGCGAACGGCGGAAAGATCGATCCCGCGCTTGGTCAGCTTGCCGCCGAGGACGTCGCGGACCTGGGAGGCGACGAACTCGGAAGGGGCCTCGAGCTTGAAGACGCCATCCTTCTTCGAGAGATCGAGCGCGGCGCCCGTGCCCTTGAGGTCGTATCGCTGTGATAGCTCGCGCGCCGCCTGCTGGTAGGCGTTGTCGACCTCCTGCATGTCGACGGTCGAGACGACATCGAAGCTGCATTCCTTGGCCATGTGGGT
>NZ_DAWEMK010000065.1:0-9764 GCF_052362415.1 Paratractidigestivibacter sp.
ACGAGGCCGCCATCCTCACTTCTTTGCGCAAGCTCGCGGATCGCATCCCCCCTGCGACCAAGCTCTTCTGCGGCCACGGCCCTGCTACTACCATGGCCTCCGAGCTCGCGCGAAACCCGTTTTTGCGCTGACCCCGCGTCGCTTGGCTTCCGCGGGTCGCCTGCGCCTCCGAGCAGCGTTCACCTCGAAATTTTTGTGCAGTCTGCACTTCTTGTGTGCAGGCTGCACTTTCATAACTATCGAGAAGTGCAGGCTTCACTCGCCATGTGCAGTCTGCACAAGCGCGAGAGAGTGCGCGCTGTTCATATCTCGGCATGAAAAAGGCCCCGTCGCCGGGGCTGTCTTTCACATGGTGCCCGAGGTGGGACTCGAACCCACACGAGTTGCCTCAGCGGTTTTTGAGACCGCCGCGTCTGCCATTCCGCCACTCGGGCGCACGCGATGTGCCGTATCAGTGTAACAGATACATCGAGGCGCACGAGGGTATAGAACCAAATGAGGCGCTCGACCGAAAACGGACCGCCAAGGAGAAAGGACGTCCCATGGACGCGAAACTGTCTGAGCTTTTGAACCACCAGATCAACGAGGAGCTGTACTCCGCCTATCTCTACCTGACCTTCGCGGACTACTACGAGGACCGCGGCCTCAAGGGCTTCGCCAACTGGTACATGGTCCAGGTCCAGGAGGAGGTCGCGCACGCGAAAATCCTGCGCCGCTACCTGCTCGACAACGACGTCTCGGTCAAGATGACCGCGATCGCCGAGCCCGACAAGACCTTCTCGACCGATCTCGAGCCGCTGGAGGCGGGCCTTGCGCACGAGAAGCACATCACCGCCTGCATCGACCGCTGCTACGCCGCGGCCAACGACGTCCATGACTTCCGCGCGATGCAGATGCTCGACTGGTTCGTCAAGGAGCAGGGCGAGGAGGAGACCAACGCCTCCGACATGATCAAGAACATGAAGCTCTTCGGCAGCGACCCCAAGGGCCTCTACGACCTCGACCGCGAGTACCAGACGCGTGTCTTCGTCGCCCCGACGATGCCGATGTAGAGCATTTGTGTTCCAAGCTTGCAAAGAAGGACTCCTTGGCTTAATATACTCCTTCGGAAAAGCGGGCTGAACGTGAGCCCCACCTACACGGCGCCGTAAGGCAGCTGTCTGGTCAGACAAGGAATCCTTTTCGTCGATTTCGATGAGTAATGTCTCCCGGATGCTGCATGTGGCTCCGGGAGATTTTTCTATGGCGGCCCGGGAGGGCTTCCACGAAGGGAAGGTGTGTAAGATAGCCAGAAACGACGGTCCTCGCATCAACGGGGAGATCACTTCTCGCACGTGCCGACTCATCGGCGTCGACGGTTCCCAGCTCGGCCTCTTTGGTGTTCGCGACGCCCTGCGCATCGCAAACGACCAGGGTCTCGACCTCGTCGAGATCGCCCCGAACGCCGAGCCCCCGGTCTGCAAGGTGCTCGATTACCGCAAGTACAAGTACGAGCAGGACCGTAAGGCCAAGGCGGCTCGCAAGAACCAGGCGAAGGTCGAGATCAAGGAGATGAAGTTCCGTCCCAAGATCGACGTCGGCGATTACGAGACCAAGAAGGCCCACGTGGTGCGTTTCCTCAAGAAGGGTGCCCGTGTCAAGATCACCATCATGTTCCGCGGGCGCGAGATGGCCCACCCGGAGCAGGGTCGGATTGTGCTCGACCGCCTCGCCGAGGACCTCAAGGACGTGGCGACGGTCGAGTCGAAGCCTCAGATGGAAGGCCGCAACATGCACATGCTCATCGTCCCCATCAAGGGCGCCTTCGACGAGAAGGCCTCTGACGATGACAAGAGCCAGAAGGAGAACTAGCATGCCCAAGATGAAGACGCACAAGGGTACCGCCAAGCGCTTCCGCAAGACCGGTACCGGCAAGATCATGCGCGCCAAGGCTTTCAAGAGCCACATCCTCACCAAGAAGTCCCCGAAGCGCATCCGCGGCTTCCGTCAGGAGACCGAGCTCGCCAAGAGCGATGTGAAGACTGTCTCCCAGCGCATGGGCAAGTAACAGCGCTTACGCGCACCTCTTAGATCTTTTACCAAGGAGTTGATTTGAATGGCACGTGTTAAGCGCGCAGTGAATTCCAAGAAGAAGCGCCGCACCCTCCAGGAGCGCACCAAGGGTTATTACGGCACTTCCTCCCGCACCCTCCGCGGCATGATGGAGCAGGATCGCCACTCTGGTCAGTACCAGTACCGCGATCGCCGCACCAAGAAGCGCGAGTTCCGTTCCCTCTGGATCCAGCGCATCAACGCCGCTGCCCGCCAGAACGGCATGTCCTACAGCACCCTGATGCACGGGCTCAAGCTCGCCGGCATCGAGCTCGACCGCAAGGTCCTCGCCGAGATCGCCTACTCCGACGCCGACACCTTCGCCGACATCGCCGAGCAGGCCAAGAAGGCCATCGCCGACGCTCAGTAAGCCATTTTCTCGACTCGGCAAATAGACTTACTCAGCATAGGAGCCCCTGAACGCGTCAAAGTGCCGTTCAGGGGCTGTTTTGTACCGTTCGCCGCTTGCGGATGCGTACGGTGAATAAGCAGGGGAGCGGTGGGGAGACTAGCAATAACAAACAACGTCGCTACCCACAAAGCGACCGACCGAGGAGGCGAGTCCAGTGAACACAGAAGATATAGCATCGTTTGGGCCCGCCGATGTGCCCGAGGTCGATTAATAATTCGGGCGAGCGCACTCGCCACCTTCCATCGACGTCATCTCGAACACAGGCCAATGAAGGAATCATCAGCGGGCCCATTCGACTAACCTAACGTCCTACACCATCGGATGAGGAAAGTCGGCGATTCCAAAGTACAAGCCATAGCGGGGAGCCATACGACGGCTCCCCGCTTTATTTGTGGGCAGGGCTCGCCAACTACAAGGGGACTGCCCGTTCGTTGCGCCCGGGCAGTCCTTCGTATTTGGGCGGCGCGGCCCCGGCGGCGATCTGACCTGCTTTGTTTCCCGAACGTGAACTCGTGCATCCGGGCTTACGGCTGTGGTAATCTTCAATTCACTGAGCAAATGCGACGACAGGGCAAGTACGCGCCCCATCCGTCCCACAGCGAGCAGGGCTTGTGAGAACCTGCGGCGGACGGCGAAGAAAACACCCTCGAGCAGCTCGCGAGAACGCCCGTGCGAAAGCGGTCACCCCCGTCTCTTCGCCTGAGGCAAGTACCCCGGGCCGGCACCTTCCGTCATAAGGCATCGAGCGGTAGCTGTACCTACCCGACTCGCATTTCTCACCATAGGACGAGGAAGCGAGAGGGGATCACACAAAGATGCAGCTCAGAAGCGATGCCGTAAAGAAGGGCCTTGCCCGCGCTCCGCACAGGAGCCTCCTGAAGGCCGATGGCCTCACCGACGAGGAGATGGAGCGCCCGCTCGTCGCCATCTTCAACTCCCGCAACGACATCATCCCCGGCCACAACAACCTCGACAAGATCGCCGAGGCCGTGAAGGCCGGCGTCTACATGGCCGGCGGCGTGCCCATCGAGATCTCGACCATCGGCGTCTGCGACGGCATCGCCATGAACCACAACGGCATGCACTACAGCCTCGTCTCGCGCGAGACCATCGCTGACAGCTTCGAGATCGCCATGGAGGGCCATCAGTTCGACGCCGCGGTGTGCATCCCGAACTGCGACAAGATCGTCCCGGGCATGATCTTGGGCGCGCTTCGCGTCAACGTGCCGACGGTCTTCGTCTCTGGCGGGCCGATGCTCCCCGGCCACCAGCGCGGCCGCAACGACGGCCCGACCACCGACCTGAACTCCCTCTTTGACGGCGTGGGCCAGGTCCAGACAGGCACCATGAGCGCCGACGACCTCGCCTACCTCGAGAACTCCGCCTGCCCGACCTGCGGCTCCTGCTCCGGCATGTTCACCGCGAACTCCATGAACTGCCTCTGCGAGGCGCTCGGCATCGCGCTTCCCGGCAACGGCACCATCCCCGCGGTCTACTCCGAGCGCCTGCGCCTGGCCAAGCACGCCGGCATGAAGGTCATGGAGCTGCTCCAGAAGAGCGTCCGCATCAAGGACATCGTCACCGCCGCCGCTGTTCACAACGCCATGGAGTGCGATATGGCCTTCGGCGGCTCCACGAACACCGTCCTGCACCTCACCGCCATCGCTATGGAGGCCGGCTGCCCCATCACCATGGACGACTGGGACGCCGCCTCGGCGCGCACCCCGCACCTCGTCAAGCTCCAGCCCTCCGGCCCGCGCCCGCTGATCGACCTCTACGCGGTGGGCGGCGTGCCCGTGGTCATGCAGGAGCTCCACGAACTGGGGCTCCTGGACGAGAGCGCCCTCACCTGCATGGGCACCGTTCCCGAGTACCTCGAGCGCTGCGGCAAGCCTGCCGACGGCGAGGTCGTCCGCAGCCACCATAACCCCTTCTCCAAGGTCGGCGCCCTGCGTGTGCTCCACGGCAACATCGCCCCGGACGGCGGCATCGTCAAGAAGGCCGCGGTCGACCCCTCGATGATGCGCCACGCCGGGCCCGCCCGCTGCTTCAACTCCGAGGAGGAGGCCTGCGAGGCCATCTTCGGCGGCAAGATCCAGCCCGGCGACGTCGTGGTCATCCGCTACGAGGGCCCGGCCGGCGGCCCCGGCATGCGCGAGATGCTCACCCCGACCTCCGCGATCTGCGGCATGGGCCTCTCGACCAGCGTCGCCCTGATCACCGACGGCCGCTTCTCGGGCGCCTCGAAGGGCGGCTGCATCGGTCACGTGAGCCCCGAGGCGGCGGCCGGCGGCCCCATCGCGCTCATCCAAGAGGGCGACATGATAACCGTCGACATCGAGGGCGGCAAGCTCGACGTCGACGTCTCGGACGAGGAGATGGCCGCGCGCCGTGCCGCTTTCGTCCCGCCGGCGCCCAAGCACAACCACGGCGTCCTCGCCAAGTACGCAAAGCTCGTTTCCAGCGCAGACAAGGGGGCATACCTCGCATGACGACGCTCGAAGAGAAGCTCGCGATGCGCAAGCTCGCGATCGAGGGCCGGCCGTTCGGCCCCGGAAGCCATACTGAGCACGAGGGCCAGAGGATGACCGGCGCCCAGGCCATCATCGCCTGCCTCGAGGCCGAGGGCGTGGACACGCTCTTCGGCTACCCCGGTGGCCAGGCGATCAAGATCTACGACGCCCTCTACGACAGCAAGAAGATCCACCATGTGCTCGCGCGCCACGAGCAGGGCGCGACGCACATGGCCGACGGCTATGCCCGCGCCACGGGCAAGGTCGGCGTGGTTCTCGTGACCTCCGGCCCCGGCGCCACCAATACCGTGACCGGCATCGCCACGGCCTACATGGACTCCGTCCCCATGGTCGTCATCACCGGTCAGGTCACGCGCGGCGTCATCGGAACCGACGCGTTCCAGGAGTCCGACATCGTCGGCATCACCATGCCCGTTGTCAAGCACAGCTTCCTGCTCCAGTCGGTCGACGACCTCACGCAGACCTTCCGCGAGGCCTTCTACATCGCGAGCACCGGCCGCCCCGGCCCCGTGCTCATCGACATCCCGAGCGACCTCTCCAGCGCCGAGATGGTCTTCCACTACCCGGACAAGATCAGCCTGCCCAGCTACAAGCCGACCTACCGTGGCAACGCGCGCCAGGTCAAGGCGGCGGCACAGCTCATCTGCGAGGCAAAGAAGCCTCTGATCTACGCCGGTGGCGGCATCGTCACGAGCCACGCGTGCCAGGAGCTCACCTCCATCGCCGAGCGCATGCAGATCCCCGTGGTCACCTCGCTCATGGGCAAGGGCGCCATGCGCTGCTCGAACCCGCTGAACCTGGGTCCCGTGGGCATGCACGGCTCCAAGTACGCCAACATGGCCGTCACCGAGTGCGACCTCCTGATTGCCGTGGGCGCGCGCTTCAGCGACCGCGTGACCGGCAAGGTCTCCGAGTTCGCCCCGCACGCGAAGATCATCCACATCGATATCGACCCGGCCGAGATCGGCAAGATCATCAATCCCGACGTGCCCATCGTCGGTGACGCGAAGGTCGTCCTCGGCGCGTTGGACGCCCGTCTTGCCAAGGCTGAGGCAAAGCCCAACGACGAGCAGTGGGTCAAGGACGTCTTCAGCTGGCGCGATCGCTGGCCGTTCTACACGAACGACTTCGCCGACTTCCCCGACGCCATCGCGCCCGAGGTCGTGCTCTCCAAGCTCTCCGACAAGCTCGACCCCGAGGCCTCCATCGTCACGACCGAGGTCGGCCAGCACCAGATGTGGGCGCACCAGAACATCCACCGCGAGCACGCGCGCACCTTCATCAGCTCGGGCGGCCTGGGCACCATGGGCTTCGGCTTCCCCGCGGCCATCGGCGCGAAGATCGGCTGCCCCGAGGACGAGGTCGTCTGCATCGCCGGCGACGGCTCCTTCCAGATGAACTCGCAGGAGATGGCGACCGCCGCGATCAACGACGTGCCGGTCAAGGTGCTCGTCGTCGACAACCGCGCGCTCGGCATGGTGCACCAGTGGCAGAGCCTGTTCTACAACAAGCGCTACTCCTTCACCGAGCTCGCCGACAACCCCGACTTCGTCAAGCTGGCGGACGCCTACGGCTGGGAGGCACGGCGCATCACCAAGCCCGACGAGGTCGACGAGGCGCTCGACCAGATGCTCGCCTCGACCAAGCCCTTCTTGCTCGATGTCATGATCCCCCGAGACCAGACCGTCTACCCGATGGTCGCCCCGGGCGCGCCGATCGACGACATCATCGGCGCCCTCGACGTCACGCTCGGCGGCGTGCGCGTCTCCGAGAAGGGCTTCGGCAAGCCGACCCGCGCGGACGGCCATGCGGCCGACCTCGCCGACGACGCCGAGAAGGAAGGGGAGTAGCATGTCCGACTCCGCAGCCAGCAAGCACATCCTCTCCGTCACCGTGGAGAACAAGCCCGGCGTGCTCTCGCGCGTCACCGGCATGATCTCCCGCCGCGGCTTCAACATCGAGTCGCTGACGGTCGCCCCGACCGAGGACGAGGGCCTCTCGCGCATGACGATCATCGTCGAGGCCGACGAGTACGGCTTCGAGCAGATCACCAAGCAGCTCCACAAGCTCGTGAGCGTCTTCCGCATCAGCGACCTCACCGAGGAGGACGCCGTCGAGCGCGAGCTCGTCCTCTTCAAGGTGCAGGCGTCGCCCGACCGCCGGCACGAGATCATCGAGATCGCCAACGTGTTCCGCGCCAAGGTCGTCGACGTCGGCAAGAACACCCTCACCATCGAGGCGACCGGCAACGAGTCCAAGCTCGACGCCATGGAGAACCTCTTCCGCGGCTACGGCATCCGCCAGCTCACGCGCACCGGCAAGATCGCCATGGGCCGCGGCCACGACCAATGACGAAAAGGGACAGTCCCTTTTCGTCATCGTGAGAAAAATGATGAGAAGGGACAGTCCCTTTTCGTCATTTCGGACGGTTTCAACTGCTGGACGGCAGCTGAGATAGCAATGTACGGCTTCAATCGAAAGGAATCACCAGCATGGCCGTCACCATCTACTACGAGAACGACTGCAAGCCCGAGGTCATCCAGAACAAGAAGATCGCCATCATCGGCTACGGCTCCCAGGGCCACGCTCAAGCGCTGAACCTCATGGACTCCGGCTGCGACGTCCGCGTCGGCCTCCGCGAGGGCTCCAAGTCCGCCGAGAAGGCCCGCGAGGCCGGCCTCAAGGTCGTCGACATGGACACCGCCGCCGAGGAGGCGGACGTCATCATGATCCTCACCCCCGACGAGACCCAGCCCAAGGTCTACGAGGAGCACATCAAGGACCACCTCAAGGCCGGCGACACCCTCGCCTTCGCGCACGGCTTCAACATCCACTACGGCTACATCAAGGCCCCCGAGGACGTCAACGTCATCATGTGCGCCCCCAAGGGCCCGGGCCACATCGTCCGTCGCCAGTTCACCGAGGGCTCCGGCGTGCCCGACCTCGCGTGCGTGCAGCAGGACGCCACCGGCGACGCCTGGGACATCACGCTGGCCTACTGCTGGGGCGTCGGCGGCGCCCGCTCCGGCATCATCAAGGCGACTTTCGCCGAGGAGACCGAGGAGGACCTCTTCGGCGAGCAGGCCGTGCTCTGCGGCGGTCTCGTCGAGCTCGTCAAGGCCGGCTTCGAGACCCTGACCGAGGCGGGCTACCCCGAGGAGCTCGCGTACTTCGAGTGCTACCACGAGATGAAGATGATCGTCGACCTCATGTACGAGTCCGGCATCCACTTCATGAACTACTCCATCTCCAACACCGCCGAGTACGGCGAGTACTACGCCGGCCCGAAGGTCATCAACGAGCAGTCCCGCGAGGCCATGAAGCTCATCCTCAAGCGCATCCAGGACGGCTCCTTCGCGCAGGACTTCGTCGACGACTGCAACAACGACCACAAGTGGCTGCTCGAGCAGCGTGAGGCCATCAACACCCACCCGATCGAGGTCACCGGCGAGAAGATCCGCTCCATGTTCTCCTGGATCAAGAAGTAGCTCGTCGCTTCGGACGCGGGCCGACGTGTGCCCGCGTGTTCGGGGCGCGCCCGTGCGCCTATCGGGTGGCGCCCACCGCGCCAATCGACAGCGCCCGTAAGCGTCCTTCTTAGCACTGTTGCTGGGCAGCCTTCTCTTTCTTATTGAGGAGAAGGCTGCTCTTTTGTAGAGAAGACTTCTTTGTCCATTGCTTTGATTAGAGCAGCCTTCTCTTTCAAAGAGCAGCGTGCTCTTCTGCTCGGGGGAGAACGCCCGTGCAAGCGCGACCCGTCGTGATTGTGCTGTTCTCAAGGACGTGGCTAATCTGCTCTTATCTTCCTGAGGCTTGCGTTCATGTGTCGCAAGCTCCTCAACTGCCCTTCTTTTCTAGTTGAGGCTCCAAAGCGTAGAAATCTGCAAGCTCGCTGTCAGATAACGGTTAGATAACGGTAAGTAGAACTTGCTACGCTCCTCTTCCTATCGAGAGGAGGACGCTATGGCGGGCAGGCTTATCGTGTCGGGAGTCTCCGCGCTCGAATATTGGCGAGTGTGTGGGGGTGCCCATGTGCTGACGGAGGCGGAAATTCATGAGCTCCCGGAGGCTAGCAGGCGATTCTGTGATAAAACGCAAGCTCGATGCTGCGCTTTTCTCCAAGCGTATATGCTCCATGCGCCGCTCGAGCTTGCCGTGAGCAGTATGGGAGAAAGAAGGTCGTCGGGTGCAGCGCGTTTCCGTCACTTCAAGACGCTTCCGGAGCCCGGGGATCTCTTCGATGCCGGCGATGATTTCTTCGTATGCAAGCCCGAGCTCGCGATTCTCCAATGCGCTTTTCGAAGCACAATCGTTGAGCTGAATCTCTTAATGAGCGAGTTTTGCGGAACCTACCTGCTTTCCCCGGGCGATTCTCGTGGATTCGTCAGCACTTCCACTCCTCTCGCTTCGATGGATTCTATTTCTGAGTTGCTATCCCGCAGCCCCCAACAGGTCAGATGCGCCCGGCGAAAGCAACAGACGGCCTTCGCCTCTGCCGCTCCGGCTTCAAACTTTCCGATGGAGTCGAAGATTGCGGCTTTCTTTTCTTTGCCGAGAGAAGTTGGCGGACTTGCCGTACCGGGCATCCAGCTCAACAAAAGAATCGAGCTTAAGGGGCCTTCTCGGCAGATCCTAAATCATGATGAGATCCGCCCGGATTTCTATTTCCCCGGCGCCGTGACGGTCGGTGAATATCTGAGAAGACAAGTCACTCCTGGTGGCTCGTG
>NZ_DAWEMK010000066.1:0-8343 GCF_052362415.1 Paratractidigestivibacter sp.
GTCGTACTTGGAGTACTTCCAAGCGCCGGACTTGTAGCCCACGATCTTCGGCGGGAGGATGTCGTCGGCCGGCTTACGGATGCCGTTGTAGAGGGTGTCGCAGATGGCCTGGCGGTTGATCGCCAGGGAGATGGCGCGACGGACGTCGACGTCCTGCAGGACCTTGTCCTGGCAGTTGAGGTTGAGGTAATAGACGGAGACCTCGGCGCCGGTCAGGACCTGCTTGCCCGGGGTCGCGGTGTAGCCGTCCTCGGCCTGGCCGTACTGGGACAGGGCGTCGGAGATGGACGCGGGCGGAACCTCGGAGACGTCGTAGTTGCCGGCGGTGAACTCGCGGTAGGCGGTCTCGACGTCCTTCTGGATGTTGAACTGGATGGCCTTCACCTTGGGCTTGTCGCCATAGTAGTCATCGAACGCCTTGACGTTGATGTACTGGCCGTCGACCCAGGAGCCGTCCATCTGGAAGGGGCCGTTGCCGATCGGGGCGAGGTAGAAGGCGTCGAGCGCGGCCTTGTTGTCGTCGTTGGCGGCGAGGTCCACGGCCTTCGGCGCGGGGGCGAGGGCGGGGTGCGCGGCGACGTACGGGAAGTCGGCGTAGGGCTTGGTCAGCTTGACGACGAAGGTGTACTTGTCCTTAGCGGTGCAGCCGGAGAGCATGACCTTACCGGTGGTGTCGGCGAGGCACTCGTCGTAGCCCTCGACCAGGGCCAGGTGGTAATCGAGCACGCCGGCGTTGCTGTGGCCGTAGGAGGGGTTCACAACGCGGGACCAGCCGCGAACGAAGGACTCGGCGTCGACGTCCTCGCCGTTGTGGAACTTAGCACCCTCGTGCAGGTGGAAGGTGAACTCGGTGGCTTCGTCGTTGGCCTCCCAAGAGTCGGCCGCCTTCGGGACGAGCTTGTCGGCGTCATAGTCGAAGTCGGTGAGGGAGTCGAACAGGACGTAGCCGACCTGGGTGCCCTGGTCCTCGTTGAGGTTGTAGGCATCGATGCAGTCAGGGTTGGAGATGTAGTACTTGACGGTGCCGTCGGACGAAGCCTGGGCGCCGTCGCCGGAAGCGGCGGAGCCGCCGTCGGACTTCTTGCCGCAGGCGGCGAGGGCCGCGAGGGCGCTGGCGGCGAGGCCGCCCTTCACGAAGTTACGGCGGGTGACGCCGTGGTTCGTGATCTGAGCCATAAGATTCCTCCTCCTATACAACGGGCCGGGCAACCCATTTGCCCGAGCACCCGCATTCCCACCACCGCGCTCGGCAATCGTTGATGCGTCGCCGAACGCAGTGCGTTTTTATGAACTTAGGCTAAAAAACTGTATGGGAATTGACAGCAATTCGATTGTTACTCTTTATTTAACAAAACCATACCGCTCAGCGGAAAATAGGAGACGGTCACCCGCCTCCTTCGTTGAAATTTCGACTTTATGGTACGCGAAGCGCTTCGTTACTTGAAAGCGATAGTACCCGTGGGGAACGTGATGGCCATCACGATGATGCAGACGATGAAGACCGTCGTGGTAATGACGGTGAGGCGATCAAGGTTCTTCTCCCAGATGCCTGAACCGGACGCAGCGTTGTACATGGAAGAAGCGATCATGTCCGAGACGCCGGTGCCTTTGCCGGAGTGCATAAGGACGAGGATCACGGTGAGGACGCCGGAGATGATGAGAAGCGCGAGGAGCACGTAGTTGAGCGGGTTCAAAGGGGTTCTCCTTTAGAGATTCGGTTCATACAGTTAGTAACTGTACCACAGCAAGAAGGGTCCTGTAATAAAGGGCACCGGGCGTCCCCAACTTGCACATCACCGTGGCACGAGACAAAAAACGCCCGCCGGCGGCGGGGCCGGCGGGCGCGGTGGCGCGAATCCCTGCGAGGCTAGGGGCTACTCCTCGGTGGCGAGCACGCGGCCCGTCATCTCCTTGGAGGGCTCGAGGCCCGCGAGAGTGAGCATCGTCGGGGCGATGTCGGAGAGGCGACCATCCTCGATGCCGTTGAGCTTGGCCTTCTCGTCGACGACGATGAAGGGCACGCGGTTCGTGGTGTGAGCCGTGAACGGGTGCTTGTGGCCCTCGGCGTCGACGTCGAACATGTGATCGGCGTTGCCGTGGTCGGCGGTGATCAGCGCGAAGCCGCCCTTGGCCAAGATGGCCGGGATGACCTTGGAGAGCGCCGTGTCGACAGCCTCAACGGCCTTGACGGCCGCGTCAAAGACGCCCGTGTGGCCGACCATGTCGCAGTTGGCGAAGTTCACGATGTAGAAGTCGGCGCGGTCCTCGTTGATGGCCTCGACGAGCTTCTCGGTGACCTCGGGGGCGCTCATCTCGGGCTTGAGGTCGTAGGTAGCGACCTTCGGCGACGGAACGAGGACGCGCTCCTCGCCGGGCTTGGGCTCCTCGATGCCGCCGTTGAGGAAGAACGTCACGTGGGCGTACTTCTCGGTCTCGGCGGTGTGGAGCTGCTTGAGGCCGTTCTGCGAGATAACGTCGGCGAGCACGTTCTCGGGGAACGTCTTGGGGAAGGCCACCTCGACGTTGAACTCGGGGTCGTACTCGGTGATGGTGTCGAAGTGCGAGAGCTTGATCTGCTCGCGCTCGAAGCCATCGAACTTCGGGTCGGTGAACACGCGGGTCATCTGGCGGGCGCGGTCGGGACGGAAGTTGAAGAAGATGACCGCGTCGCCGGCGTGGACGCCCTCGTTGTGGCACGCGAAGGGCTCGACGAACTCGTCGCCACGCGGGTCCTTCTCGTAGTAGGCCTTGATGCCCTCGACCGGGCAGACCTCGGCGTCGGAGGCGTTGACGATGACGTCATAGGCGCGCTTGATGCGCTCCCAACGGTTGTCGCGGTCCATGGCCCAGTAACGGCCGGAGACGGTGGCGACGCGGGCATCGCAGCCGGTCTCCTCGTTGACCTTGGCAAGGAACTCGACGAAGCCCTTCATGATGTCGGCGCCGGACTGCGGGTCGACGTCGCGGCCGTCCATGAAGGCGTGGACGCGCACGGTTTTGACGCCGCGTTGGGCAGCCATCTTGACCAGGGCCTCGAGGTGGTTGATGTGCGAGTGCACGCCGCCCGGGCTCACGAGGCCCATGAGGTGCAGGGTCTTGCCCTCGGCCTTGACGTCGTCCATGGCCTTGACAAAGACGGGGTTCTCGTTGATGGAGCCGTCCTTGATGGCGTTGTTGATGCGGGAGAGCTCCTGGAACACGATGCGGCCGGCACCGATGTTCAGGTGGCCCACCTCGGAGTTGCCCATCTGGCCGTCGGGAAGGCCCACGTCCTCGCCGGAGGCGCCGAGGGTGGTGTGGGGGTACTTCTCGTAGAGGCTGTCCAGGAACGGGTGGCTGGCGCTCGTCACGGCGTTCTCGTCGTTGGCGGGGGCCAGGCCGCAGCCGTCCATGATGACCAGAAGTGCAGGAAGGTGACGCTCAGACATGTACGCTACTCCCCTGCCTTGATGACCATCTGGGAGAAGTCCTCGGCCTTGAGCGAGGCGCCGCCCACGAGGGCGCCGTCCACGTCGGGCTTTGCGACGAGCTCGGCGATGTTGCCGGGCTTTGCGGAGCCGCCGTAGAGGACGCGGATCTGATCGGCGGTCTCCTTGCCGAAGACCTCGGCGAGGGTCTCGCGGATCGCGCCGCAGACCTCCTGGGCGTCGTCGGCCGTGGCGGTCTTGCCGGTGCCGATGGCCCAGATGGGCTCGTAGGCAATCACGTACTTGGAGGGATCGGTGATCTCGAGGCCCTCGGTGTCCTTCTTGATCTGGTCGACGACGAACTCGACGTGCTTGCCGGCCTCGCGGACCTCGAGCGGCTCGCCGCAGCAGCTGATGGGCACGATGCCGTGGGCCATCAGGACCTTGGCCTTCTTGTTGATGTCCTCGTCGGTCTCGCCGAAGTAGCCGCGGCGCTCGGAGTGGCCGATGATGCAGTACTTGGCGCCCACGGCCTCGAGCATGTTCGGGGCGGTCTCGCCGGTGAAGGCGCCGGACTCCTCGAAGTACACGTTCTGCGCGCCGAGCGCGAAGGGGGCGGAAGCCTGGTCGATGACCTCAGAGACGCCCTTGAGGTCGACGGTCGGCGGGCAGACGACGACGTCCACCTTAACCTCTGCGTCCTTGAGCGCGTCGGCAAGACCCTGGGCGAGGACGACGCCCTCGGTGTAGGTCTTGTTCATCTTCCAGTTGCCGGCGATCATGAGTTTACGCATCGAGAAGCGCCTCCACTCCGGGAAGAGCCTTGCCCTCGACGAGCTCCATGGAGGCGCCGCCGCCGGTGGAGATCCAGCTCATCTTGTCGGCCAGGCCGAACTTGTTCACGGCCGCGACGGAGTCGCCGCCACCGATGATGGAGGTGCAGTCGGAGTCGGCAACGGCGCGGCAGACAGCCTCGGTGCCGGCGGCGAACTGATCCATCTCGAAGACGCCCATGGGGCCGTTCCAGAAGACGGTCTTGGCGCCCTTGATGGCCTCGGTGTAGAGCTCGCGGGTCTTGGGGCCGATGTCCATGCCCATGCGGTCATCGGGGATCTTGTCGGAGTCGACGACCTCGCCCTTGGCGTCCTCGCCGAAGTGATCGGCGACCACGTTGTCGACGGGGAGCAGGATCTTGACGCCCTTGGCCTCGGCCTTCTTGAGCATCTCGCCCGCGCGCTCGACCCAGTCCTCCTCCTTGAGGGAGGTGCCGACGGTGTAGCCCTTGGCCATAAAGAAGGTGTAGGCCATGCCGCCGCCGATGATCAGGGTGTCGGCGGAGTCGATGAGGTGATCGAGGACGCCGATCTTGGAGGACACCTTGGAGCCGCCGACGATGGCGACGAAGGGGCGCTCGGGGTCGGCGAAGATGGAGGTCAGGGTGTCGACCTCCTTCTCGAGCAGGAAGCCGGCGTAAGCGGGCAGGTAGGCGGCGGGGCCCACGACGGAGCCCTGGGCACGGTGAGCGGTGCCGAAGGCGTCGAGGACGAAGATGTCGCCGTAGGAAGCGAGGGTCTTCGCGATCTCGGGGTCGTTCTTCTTCTCGCGCTTGTCGAAGCGGACGTTCTCGAGGACGAGGATGTCGCCGGGCTGGAGGGCGTCGACGGCCTCCTTGGCCTTCTCGCCGTAGGTGTCCTCGACGAACTTCACGTCGAAGCCGGTGAGCTCAGCGAGCTTCTCGGCGGCGGGGCGCAGGGAAAGCTCGGGCTGGAAGCCGGTGCCATCGGGACGGCCGAGGTGGCTCATCAGGATGATCTTGGCGTTGTGCTCCTTGAGGTACTTGATGGTGGGGATGGCCGCGCGGACGCGGGTGTCGTCGGTGACGACGCCGTCCTTCAGGGGCACGTTGAAGTCAACGCGCATGAGAACGCGCTTGCCGTCGACGTCGGCGTCGCGGACGGTCTTCTTGGTGAATGCCATGCTTACTCCTTTTGTGTCGACAAAAGAGAAGGGGTGCGACCGCGGCCCGAAAGCTGCGACCGCACCCCTGTGATGCTAAGGTCGAAGCGAGAACTTAGGCGACGAACTTCTCGAAGTACTTGATGGTGCGGACCATCTGAGAGGTGTAGGAGTTCTCGTTGTCGTACCAAGAGGTGACCTGGACGAGGGACTGGCCGTTGCCGAGGTCGGAGACCATGGTCTGGGTGGCGTCGAAGATGGAGCCGTGGGTCTCGCCGACGATGTCGCGGGAGACGATCTGGTCCTCGTTGTAGGCGAAGGTCTCGGGGATGGACTCGGCGTAAGCCTTCATAGCGGCGTTGACCTCGTCGACGGTGACCTTCTTGTCAACGACGGCGTAGAGGTTGGTGAGGGAGCCGGTCGGGGTGGGAACGCGCTGAGCGGCGCCGATCAGCTTGCCGTTGAGCTCGGGGAGAACGAGGCCGATGGCCTTGGCGGCACCGGTGGTGTTCGGGACGATGTTCTCGGAGCAAGCGCGGGAACGACGGAAGTTGCCCTTGCGCTGCGGGCCGTCGAGCGGCATCTGGTCGCCGGTGAAGGCGTGGATGGTGGTCATGATGCCGGAGACGATGGGGGCGAAGTCGTTCAGGCCCTTGGCCATCGGGGCGAGGCAATTGGTGGTGCAGGAGGCAGCAGAGATGATGTTGTCATCAGCGGTGAGCTGCTCGTGGTTGACGTTGTAGACGATGGTCGGCAGGTCGTTGCCGGCAGGAGCGGAGATGACGACCTTCTTGGCGCCGGCGTTGATGTGAGCCTGAGCCTTGGCCTTGGAGGTGTAGAAGCCGGTGCACTCGAGCACGACGTCGACGTTCAGCTCGCCCCAGGGGAGGTTGTTGGCGTCGGCCTCCTTGTAGATCTTGATCTCCTTGCCGTCGACGACGATGGAGTCCTCGGTAGCCTCAACCTTGTGATCGCGAGCGTAGTTGCCCTGCGTGGAGTCATACTTCAGCAGGTAAGCGAGCATGTCGGGGGAGGTGAGGTCGTTGATGGCGACGATCTCGGAGCCCTCGTGACCGAACATCTGACGGAAAGCCAGACGGCCGATGCGACCAAAGCCGTTAATAGCAACCTTTACTGCCATGCCTTCTCCTTTCACATGGTCCTCGGGGCTTCTCCCCTTGGGCCTGTTTGCGATTGGCAAAACATTGCCGATTTGGAGTGTACCGCAAACGGGGGTGACTTTATACCGCGCTCAGGAAATTGAATGGTCAATTTGGCGCAAAATCGCCGAAAAACAGTCACGAAATCGCCCGCTCACCGATGTCTTGCATCCTTTTGGCGATTTTCACGCGTCTTCAGTCGGGTTCTTTGCGTCATTCACCAGCTGCTGGAGGCGCAACACACGGTGGTACATCGCCGACTTCGAGGCGGGCGGGTCCATCTCCTGGCCGAGAGCGGCGAGGCTGAGCTCGGGGTTCTCGCGGCGTGCCTCGCAGAAGGCGCGCAGCGCGGGCGGCAGCGAGCGCATGCCGATGAGCGCCTCGGCCTCGTCGATGAGCTGGAGCTGGTCTGCGGCGGCGCCCGTCGAGCGGGCCTGATTGGCCATCTCGGCGTTGACGCGGCGGTTGACGTCGTTCTTCACGGACTTCTTTGCCCGGGCGACCTCGACGACGCGGGCGACGCGGCCGGCGCCCATGCCGCGCAGCAGGGCCGTGATGTCCTCGTAGCTCTTGAGGTAGATGGCGTAGGCGCCGCGGCGGTGGTTAAGGCGAGCGCCCGCGCCGAAGGAGCTGATGAGCGCCACGAGCTCGCGGGCGAAGTCCTCCCCCGTCACGGCGATCTCGAGGTGGAACTCCCCGCGCGGATCGGCGATGAAGCCGCCCGCCATGAAGGCGCCGCGGACGAAGGCCGAGATCGCGGAGCGGGTGCGCAGGAGGTTTCGCGGCACCCCTGGGGCGAGGCCACGCCCGGCGATGAGGATGCCTAGCTCGATGAGCGCGTCCTCGAGCTCGGGCTGCTCGGGGATCTCGATGAGGTAGTTGCGGGTCTTGTGCAGGACGCTGCGCCGGACGGTGAGCGAGGTCTCGAGGTCGAAGAGCTTGTGGGTGAGCTTGATCGCCGTGCGCGCGACGGCGCCTGTCTCGGTCGCGATCTTGATCGAGTAGCGCCCCGGGCCGCGAAACGACAGCGTGCCGCACACGCGCACGATGGCCGACAGCTGCGCCTGCTGCGCGGCCCTCGTCGGCCCGTCGACGCGGGCGAGCTCGTCTTTGACCTCGGCGGTGAAGGACATCTAGCTGGTCCTCACGTTGGCGAGCGCGAGGTCGCGGTGCGAAAGGCTCACATGGTAGCCGCCGCGCTGCAGGTAGTCGGCCGTCGCGTTTGCGATGGCGACGCTGCGGTGCTGGCCGCCCGTGCACCCGACGGCGATGGAGAGGTGGCTTTTGCCCTCGGCGACGTAGCCCGGCATGGCGACGTCGAGCAGGCTCTCCCACGCATCGAGGAACCTGCGCGTGACCTCGTTGTTGAGGACGAAGTCGCGGACGAGCGGGTCGTTGCCCGTCATAGTGCGCATCTGGGGGTCGTAGAAGGGGTTCGTCAGGACGCGGACGTCGAACTTGAGGTCGGCCTCCACGGGCAGGCCGTGGTCGAAGCCGAAGCTGAAGACCGACACCTCCATGAGCTGCTGGTCGGTGAGCTCGGAGAAGGTCCGGCGCAGGCGCGCGCGGAGGTCCTTGATGGGCAGCGACGAGGTGTCGATGACCAGGTCCGAGAAGTCCCGGACGGCCGCGAGCTGACGGCGCTCGCGAGCGATGGCGGAGGCGAGCGACTCGCCGGGCTGTGCCAGCGGGTGGCGGCGGCGATTCTCGTCGTAGCGGCGCATGAGGACCTCGTCGGAGGTGTCGAGGAAGACCACCTGGCAGGTGATCTCGTGGTCGCGGAGCTGCCGGAGGGAATCGGTGATCTCGTCGAAGAGCCC
>NZ_DAWEMK010000066.1:8353-9727 GCF_052362415.1 Paratractidigestivibacter sp.
ACGCCGGAGTTGATCCCCACGAGCTCGGCGAGCTGGAGCAACAGGCGCGGCGGGAGGTTGTCGATGCAGAAGTAGCCCATGTCCTCGAACACATGGAGGGCCTGGGTGCGGCCGGAGCCCGACATGCCCGTGATCACGACGACGTCGGGCACGCGGTTGCGGTTCTCGGCCGCGCGCATCTGCTGGCTGGATGTGGGCATGGGCTTCTTCCCTTCTCGGTCTTCTGGTTTTGAGTATAGCGGTGACGGGGATGTGGGCGCGATCAGCACGGAGGCGGGGCAGACGGGTCAGCGATGCGGGAGGCAGACCCGCGGGGCATGCGGGCGCATGTTTGCGGGCACTTGGGAACCTGAATTGTCTAACCCCCAAACGAGGGACGTATTTAAGGCGATTCAAGGCCAAAAACGTCCCTCGTTTGGGGGTTAAGCTATTCAGCTACCCAAAACGCATCGCAGGCACAAAGAAGCCCGCCCGCGCGGTTGGAGGGATCGCGCGGGCGGGTTCTTGGTTCTCAACGAGCGCTGTCGCCACGCTGGTTGACGGATTGGAGAAGGCGCGCCGGCTCGTGGGGCGTCTGTTTGCGCTCTCGGAGAGCTACTAGAGACGTCGAGCGCTTTTAAGACACCCCCGAGACGCTTCCCGGAGCCGGGCACTCATAAGGCGCCCCCGGAATCCCGGGACGCTGGGTGCCACACCCGCTCTCTGAGGGCCCGCACTTCCCGGGACGCTAGGCGCATCCCAAGGCGCGGGGTGCTATCCCTTGCCCTGAGGGCCGGCACTCCCCTGCAGGAAGCTAGTCCTCCTGCTTGAGGGGCTTCTTCCAGAACGAGAGAATCAGGCAGCCGACGACGGAGCCGATGACGCACGCGACCAGCCACATGACCGGGTTGCCGATGACCGCGGTGACCCAGGCGCCGCCGTGAGGCGCGGGGCTCGTGCAGCCGAAGGCGGCAGAGAGGCCGCCGGCGATGGCGGAGCCGATGATGCAGGACGGCAGGACGTGGCCGGGGTCGGCAGCGGCGAACGGGATGGCGCCCTCAGAGATGAACGAGAGGCCCATGATGTAGTTCACCAGGCCGGCGTTGCGGTCGGACTTGGACCAGCGATCCTTGAAGAAGGTCGTGGAGAGGGCGATCGCCAGGGGCGGGACCATGCCGCCGACCATGACGGAGGCCATGATGATCTGGCCGGTGGTGCCAAGGCCGGAGGACGGGTCGAGCGCGGCGGTGCCGAAGACGTACGCTGCCTTGTTGAAGGGGCCGCCCATGTCGACGGACATCATGCCGCCGAGGACGAGGCCGAGGATCACGATGTTGCTCGTGCCGAGGCCGGGCTGGTCGACCAGGAAGGCGATAGCGGTGAGGATGCCGCCGC
>NZ_DAWEMK010000067.1:0-3623 GCF_052362415.1 Paratractidigestivibacter sp.
CGTCGGCGAAGAGGGCCTTCGGCTCCAGCTCGGCGATGCGGTCGCGCTGCCGGTCGATGGTCTGCTGCGCGAGAAGGACCGCGCGGGCCATCGTCTGCTCGGGCGTCTCGTCGCGCGCGACCATGTAGCCGCCGTCGCGCCGCAGGGCCGGGAGCACCTCGTGCGTGACCCAGCGCTTGAAGACGTGAGCCTCAGGCTTTCGCGACCTGAGAATCAGCGAGTAAAGGCCAGCTTCCGAAACAACGAGAGGCTTTCGACCCCCGGCAACCCCAATACTGTTGGGGTTCGTCTCCCTCACCTCATCGGCGTCAAGAATTGCGCGAACGGTATCGGTGCGGATTCCGAGCGCGTCGCAAACGTCCTTGGCAACAAACCAAGGCTCGCCGCTCTCGCTGCGGACGGCTCGAACCTGGCCGAACTGGTCGTTTTGGAATACCTGGATGCTTTTGTCCATCTGAAACACCTCCTAATCGGAAACGAGTTCTTTGAGCGAAGACAGCGCGAGGTCATCAAGAGAAACGTTGATTGCCTTGGCAATGGCGCAGGCGTTCTCAAGATTTGGCACCGCTCCGGCCTTCAGGTAGTTGTTGACCATCTGCCGGGAGATGCCGGTCTTATTTGCGAGCTCGCTTGCCTTCATCCCTCTGTCTGCCAGCAGGACCTGCAATCGATGTCCGAATGCCTCAGAGTCCATTTCCACCTCCTTGATTTGCCGTTGCGGCAATTACAAGGCTTATAATATCCCGCACAGGCAACTTGTCAACAGTAAAATTTGCTTGTACGGGAAATTAGAAGCCGGAGGTGTGCTTTGGAGACAAGAATCAGGGAAATCCGCGAGCAGCTTGGTATCAGCCGAAAGGACTTAGCCGATAGAACCGGCCTCTCCTACACAGCCCTCACCAAATGGGAATCAGGAACGAACGAAATAGGTTTCGATAAAGCCGTCGTTATAGCCAGGGCGTTAAGGTGCAGCGTTTCAGATCTGGTCGAAAACCCGCCCCAGCACGACTACGAGTTCGACCGCCTCGCGCGCAACTACCGCGCCCTGGGACCGGAGGGCCGCGCCGCGCTGGTCGCAACGAGCGACGCTCTGGCCGAGAGGCTCCCGCAAGCCCCCGAAAAAGTGTCTGGGGGGGGGTCCGTCCATGACCGTGCTTAGGCTGGCGGCGTAGATAAACGAGAAAGGTAAGGAGGTATTCATGGGGCTGTTCAGCTCATTGGTCAAAGCGATTCTGGCGAGCAATGGCGCGCCTCGCTCTGCCGCCATGTCCGCACAAGATGGTAGGCACCCCGCCGCGCGCGTCATAGACATCGACGGCGATTGTGAGAAGACGGTGTTTGCCTACGTCGGTGTGCCCTTCAAGGGCATCCGGAAAGGAGCCGAGTTCTACGTCGATCCACTCGGTCGCGACATGGTCATCCATAGCAAGTCGACCGGTACGACGGCGGACAGCGCCGAGTTTGGAGATACGCCACTTTCCTACAACGGCACCGCATTCGGATTTACCTGCTCGGGACTCGGTTTCCTCAAGGAGATGGTGGCGGCCGGCTTCACGATCCGTCTCAAGGTCAAGAAGACCGGCATGTACTCCCCCGGCGTCCCCGAGCTAGTCAGCCTGACTGCGGAGCCCCGGCTCTTGGAGCAGTGGTGGGAACGCCAGAAGACGCTGACGACTCCCGTTCCGTTCTCCGAGGAAGACGAGCTCATTAGACACGAGGCTAGACGCGAGGCGCAGTATAAGGCCAGTGTCGCCCAGGCGAGGCGCAGGCGGACAGGCATGGAACTTGCAAAGGATTCGCTTGAGGTATGGATTACCGTTACCGATCGAAACTGGATTGGCGGCAAACTGCCCAGAAAGGACTTCCGCTTCACTCCGTCATTTGAGATAGTCCCAACGCCAAAGGGCTCGTCGGCAAAGCCTCATATCAAAGTGATCGCCGACGGCAATCCGCTCGTCGAGATTAACGCCAGGAGCAACGAGGCTTACAAGCGAATCTCCGCAAACAGGGAAAGACCGTGCCGCGCCATCTACATGTGGGACTACTACCAAGACGGCACCGACCAGACAAAGCTCTATCTGGTATTTGACTAGACGAGAAGGGCTGGAAGCGGATCAAGTAAGGTCCGCGTAGGAGCACAACGAAGGAGGAAGAATGAGCGAGGAGACGAATACCGCACAGATTGTCCTGTATCAGTCCGAGGGCGCGAACGTGCCCGTCGAGGTCAGCTACATTCAAGGCACCTTCTGGATGCCGCAGAGGCGGATTGCCGAGCTGTTCGGGACTACGAAGCAGTCGATTAGCTACCACCTCGGGAACATCTTCAAGGATGGTGAGCTGGAGCAAAATTCAGTTGTCAAAGAAATTTTGACAACTGCCGCCGACGGGAAGAACTACCGCGTGAAGTTCTATTCCCTCGACGCGATTCTCGCCGTAGGATACCGCGTCAACTCGGTGAAAGCCGTCAGGTTCAGGCAGTGGGCCACAGCCACCCTCAAGGAATACGTGACCAAGGGGTTCGTCCTGAACGACGACATGCTCAAGAACGGCAGGCCCTTCGGCGAGGACTACTTCGACGAGCTGCTTGGCCGCATCCGCGACATCCGCGCCAGCGAGCGCAGGGTCTACCAGAAGATCACGGACATCTTCCAGGAGTGCAGCTTCGACTACGACAAGGACTCCGACATAGCCAAGCGGTTCTACGCGACCGTCCAGAACAAGCTCCACTACGCGGTGACGGGCCACACCGCGGCCGAGATCGTCCAGGGCCGCTCGGACCCCTCCAAGCCGCACATGGGGCTCACCTCGTGGAAGGGCGGCCCGGAGGGGCGCATCCACTCGACCGACGTCACTGTCGCGAAGAACTACCTCACGGAAAAGGAGATAAAGGAGCTCAACAGGCTCGTGACGATGTTCCTCGACACCGCCGAGGACAGGGCCGAGCGGCACGTGCTTACGAGCATGGCGGACTGCGACGAGCTGCTGAACGGGTTCCTCACGTTCAACGGCCGCGAGGTCCTCAAGGGCCTCGGCACGCGGACGAAGAGCACTGCGGACAAGATCGCGAGGGAGCGGTTCGCTGAGTTCCAGCGCATCCAGGACGCCGAGTGGCAGAACGACTTCGAGAAGATGGCGAAGGGGCTGGAGGGGAAGTAGCCCGTAGTGGTGCGCGTGGGCTGCCATTTTGCCGAGGTCAGCAAAATGGTTATCCACCTGGGGCGCGAACGAAAAAACGCCCCCACCCCGAAGGGTGAGGGCGCCCCCACTTATCCGCCGAACGTATCGTCGCGGCCTCGTGTTCCGCGCGGCCCAGGGTTGCGGTCCCTGTCGCCATCTAGAAACCGCGCGGCGGCTATCGGAATTCTACCAAAAACGTGCCCGTGTCTTGATTGGCGGGAAGCAACAAGAGTTGCTTGTAGGTTCGAAATGACCACTCAAAAAGGAGGGGCGTGTCCATGGCGACGAAACAGGCGGCGGTCGGCGTGAGGCCCGTGAGGCCCGGCGTGTGGGACCTCACGGCATGCCGAGGGTACAGGCGCGACGGCGGGCAAAGGCGCCTGCGCGAGCGCTTCGAGGGAACCTTCTCCGATGCGGTCGCACGCAGGCAGGAGATGGTCGCCGAG
>NZ_DAWEMK010000067.1:3633-6548 GCF_052362415.1 Paratractidigestivibacter sp.
ACGTCGTCCGCGACTTCTGGCCCCTCTTCATGCAGAGGTGCCGCGCCAAGGGCCTGACCAACGAGACCATCGGCGGCTACGAGTCCTCGTGGCGCCTGCGCATAGAGCCCGCCTTCGGCGACCTGCGCTGGCCCGAGCTGAGCTACCCGATGGTGCAGTCGTGGGTCTACGGCATGACGCCCGCCGTGGCAAGGAAGTCGGTCCGTTGCCTGAAGCGCATGATCAACTGCGCCGTGGACGCCGAGCTCGTGGACCGCAACATCCTCGACCACCGCCGCATCGACTACCCGGTCGAGCGCGAGGACCCCTTCGCCGAGCAGCCCGTGATGTGGGGCGCCCCGCAGGTGGCCGAGGCCATGCGCCGCCTTCGCGGCGACGACGCCGAGGCACTCTTCCTCGCCCTCGTGGGCGGGGGCCTGCGCGTCGAGGAGGGCCTTGGCCTCATGTGGTCGCGGCTGCGCTTCTCCGAGGTGGCCCGCCTGGGCGAGGGCGACGGCCTCATGGCCCACGCCTACGTCCAGATGGCCTGGACGGAGCGCGACGGCTTCAAGGCTCCCAAGAACAAGTTCAGCCGCCGCGTGGCCCCCATCCCCGACCCGTTCGCGTCGAGGCTCGCGGAGCTCGCCGTGGAAGGGCCTAGGGCCTTCCTCTGGGACAAGTACCCCGGCCGCGCCCGGAAGCACTGGAAGGCGCTCTTTGAGCCGGGAGGCGCGCTTCAGGGCATGCCCTACGCCCAGCTGAAGGACATGCGCTCAGTCCACGAGACGATCATGCAGGGCGCCGGCGTCCTCGACACGGTGAACGCCCGCCTGCACGGCCGCACGAACGTCCAGACCGGGTACACGCACTACCTGAAGCCAGACGCGGCCCTCGACGCCGCTGCGCAGGCCTTCGGCCGCGCGGTGGGCGGGCGATAAAGGGTTTCTTGGCACTATATAAGGTCTTCAACCTGTTTGGCTACCTTATGCCAACGCCGTGCCAACGCTCCATAAATAATAAAACAGGTCGCAGGGCGAAAACGCCCCGCGACCTGCGGTTTTTATGGTGGGCCCAGCAGGATTCGAACCTGCAACCCAGGGATTATGAGTCCCCTGCGCTAACCGTTGCGCCATGAGCCCGTACGAAAAAAGCGACGACCGAAGTCGTCGCCAGTATTCACATGGTGGAGAATAGGGGGTTCGAACCCCTGACCTCGTGACTGCCAGTCACGCGCTCTCCCAACTGAGCTAATTCCCCGAATATGGTGGGCGATGCTGGATTCGAACCAGCGACCCCTTCCGTGTGAAGGAAGTGCTCTACCCCTGAGCCAATCGCCCCTTCGCGCAAGAAAATACTCTACCAAAGGAATCGCCCAAAGGGAAGAAGAAATTTGGGCATTTTTGAAAACTTGCCGAGAAACCCAGTCGCTTAAGCGGCTTTGCGCAGGTAGACATCGAGCGCGACAGCTGCCACGAGCAGGATCGCGATGGGGATCACAAAGAGCGCGGCCCCCTCGTCGGGCACGGTGAAGGTACCGACGAGCATGCACACGGGGATGATCCAGGACGAAGAGGCCTTCTTCTTGAGGCTGTAGAGGCCTGCGTTCTCGTTCAAGGCGCGCAGGATGAGGAACCCATAGAAGATGGCGGCGATACCGCTCATGGCGACGAAGATGAGCCTGGTGTCGCTCGCTCCGGACAAAACGGTGATGATCGCGTCGTAGACGCAGACGAGGATGCCGAGCGCCGTAGAGGATACGGCAATGGTGCGGAGCGTGATGGTCTTCTCGGTCATGATGGCCTCCGGTTTCGGTCTGGAGGGGCACATTCGGCCCCACGGCAAGGCAAAGGAGCGACAACAAGCAAAGATAGCGCAAAGGCCAGGGACCGAAGCTCCTGGCCTTGAGTAGATGGTGGGCCCAGCAGGATTCGAACCTGCAACCCAGGGATTATGAGGAACTATTATCGAAACCTTACTGTACTGTTTAGCTGCGGTTATTCTAATTTGGAATGTCGATAATGGGCCAGTTTGTGCCAACAAAGAGTGCCCAAATGCCGACGTGTGCCAACGACAACGTGTGCTGTCTCGAGCTTTAACTTACCGAGACAGCAAAACGCCGCCCTCCCCTCTCGGGGAAGGCGGCGGGTCCGAGTAAGGTTCGAGCAAGTTCGAGCTAGGTCACAGCTCGGTCACAGCAGGCCACAGCTAGAGCAGGCCCATGAGGCACATCGGCACCGCCACGAACACCAAAGCGAGGTCGATGAGGAAGAGCACGAGGTTGAGCAGGTCTCCCTCGCGCTCGTCGGCGGGAGAAGGGTAAGGCATCAGAAAGTCCCCTCGTTGAGCGAGCGCTGCATGGCCTTGACGGTGACGCTCTCGGCGTCGAGCTTACCGTCGAGGACGGTGGCGCCGGAGGACGGCATGAAGCGCTTGATGAGTGCGTTGATCGTGTCCTTGCCGCAGAGGCCGTCTGCGGTCACGCCCAGGCGCTGTTGCATGCGCGCGATGGTCACGGAGCCCTCGCCGGAGCTGTCGTGCTCGAAGCTCGTGCAGGCAGCGTGGCGCCAGGCGTCGCCCGCCCACTGGGAGGAAATCACCCCGTCTTTGTAAGGGCAACCGAGTAATTCCTGCAGACGGAGCGTGGTCTGCTTGCCCCAGTAGCCGTCCACGACGAGCGTAGGGGACGTGGACTCTTGCGCACCGGCATACCGCAGGTAGCAGCTCCACGGATAGTTGTAGTAGCCGCGGGTGTTGGTTTCGTAGCCGTCCTGGTCGCCGGGCTGGCCGCCGTTGGCTCGGTGGAGCTCGTTTCGGCTCGCCTGGCACAGGAGGCCATTGCCAATGTAGACGGCGACGTGGTGCGCGTCGTTGAGCAGGATGTCGCCGCGCTGCGGGTTGCCGTTGTTTGCGACGCGCCTCCACCCGCGGGCACAGAG
>NZ_DAWEMK010000067.1:6558-9577 GCF_052362415.1 Paratractidigestivibacter sp.
ATTGGCGCTCATGTTGCCGGTATAGCTCGCGGAACCGGTGTCGAAACCGGCCTCCTTCAGGCAATGGATGACGAGCGAGGAACAGTCCGCCTCGCCGCCCACACGGATGTCCTGGCGGTGCTCCTGGCAGTAGCCTAAATTGCCCTCGTCGCACCAGTAGCGCATGCGCTCGCAGAGCTTGTCGATGCTTGGCATCATCTGTCGCCTTCCCTTATCAAATGGACGGAGCCGGACTCGGCGACCGTGTAGGTCCGCCCCGTGTCCGGCTCCACGACGAGCCTCATGGGCGGCTCGTATGCCCTGTCGGAGACGATCGCCTTGCCCGGTCTCCACGCGGGCTTGCCCGCAGGCTGCGAGGCCGCCACGGGCAGCGCGAGGGCGGCCGCCTCGGCCACGACCACGGCGACCATGAGGCGGCACGCCCGCGCGAGGCGGCGACGGCCAGCATGCCTCACTCCCCTACTCGCCCGACTTCATGTGCAGCGGCGACTCGCCGTCGCCCACCTCAGGCACGCCCGCGACGCTGGTCAGCAAAGAGAGCACCATCGTGGTGGCGGTCACGCTGAGGAGCGCGGGCCAGTCGAGGTCGGTGATGCCGACCGCGCCGGTGCCGATGAGGGTCACGAGCGTCCGTGCGCCGGTCTTCACGGCGCGCACGAGGGCGGCGCGGCCCCAGCCCTTGATTGCTTCCATTGGCTAATCCTCCGATTCCCCCCTGATAGGGGCATTGATGATTTCCTGGTAGTAGTGCGTGCCGGTACCGTTTCCGTGCATCCCGTGGTAGGCGGCGTACACCTGCGAGGCCTCCTGCTTGACCCAGTCCGGGCACCCCGCGCCGCTCACGACGTACCGCTCGTGGAGGTCCACAAGGCGGCTGCGCAGCATCGTCCTCGTGCCCTCCTGCATCGCGTCCATGACCTTGTACAGGCGCATGAGCGAGGCCGCGAGGGCCGCGAGGGCCGCGGGCACGGCCCACTGGATGGCAGCCGTCAAGGCATGCTCCATATGCGGCACCCCCTACGCGGCCACGAGGGACCATGCGGAGTCGCTGCCAACCACGCCGGGCTCCAAGGTGTTCGCGTCCATCAGGGACTCGTAGACCTGGCCGTACTTGGTCACGCGCTCGCCCTTGGCGTAGGACTTGCCGCTGACCCACTCGGCGGGCGTCTCCCCGCTCGCGGCAGGCACGACCTTGGCCCAGTGCTGCGGGTCGGCGGTCGGGTCGTCTACCGTTGCGGTGTGGCCGCTGATTGCCTTGTAGAGCGCGCCCTGCCAGAGCGCGCGGTCGCCCTGGGCGTAGACGTGGCCCCTCTCATAGCGCGGGAAGAGCGCGGGCACGCGAAGCGCGTCGGTATCGCTCAGCTTCGCCGCCTGGATCTGCGCGAGCATGAGCGCGGCGTCCTGGGCGGTGCCCGCGTCCGGCACGAGCGTCCAGACCTGCCAGATGGCGCCGTCGCGCTGCTCGTAGGCGAGCGAGGTGTGGTAGCCCGCTCCCGGCGTCGGCTCGGCGGCCTCGCGGATGGGGAGGCCCGTGCCGTCGGTGGTGAGGTAGACGGCGCCGCTCACGAACTGTCCGTAGAACATGTGTACTCCTATCTTTCGATTCTCTCCCAGAGCGACGGCGTCGCCTCGGGCTCGGTGCCCAGCCTCGGCTGGTGCGTCTGGAGGCAGCGGTAGAGCATGCCTTTGCGCCCCACGCGCTCCCCCGCCGCGTATTCGGCCACGCCTACGTACCAGGCCGGGAAGAGCAACGGTACCTTGGCCGCCTCCCCGTCCGGCAGCTCGCGCGCGGTGATGGACGCGAGCGTGACGGAGTCCTCGCCGCGCGACCTCGGCTCGACGCTCCAGACCTGCTCGATGCGCTCGCCCGTGTCGGCCAGCGTGTAGGTCGTGACGAAGCCCTCCGGCGCCTCCGGCGGGTCCGTCTCCACGACGGGCTTTCCGCCGCCGTCCGTGGCGAGCCGGACGGAGGGCCCGACCGAGACTCCCATCAAAGCCATGCGAGCTCCTTTCTTTGTCGGGAAAAATCCCAGGCATGAGCGCGAGCTTCCGCTGCTCCGACGTCGGGGATTTTCAATTGAATCGAGGTTGAAAATGCTATTTAGAGATGCTGCCGCCGAGTACATGGCCGATAAGTCGAAGCGCCTGCGGGCGTCGACGCTGGAGGGCTACCGCAGCGCCCTAGAGCTGCATGTTTTTCCGCGATGGTCCGACGCCGAGCTCGACGCGATCACGCCGGAGGACGTGCAGTCGTGGGTGGACGGCTTCGAGCAGGCCGGCGCAGCCGAGAAGGCGTACAAGACGCTGCGGCAGGTCATCCGATGGGCCATCAGGCGCCTGGGCGTGCGGATGTACGACCCCACGGCCGCCGGAGTGGAGCTGCCGCGCAAGGCCGCGCACCGGCCCAGGGTGCTCGACGCCACCGGCACCGCGGGCTACCTGCGGGCGCTCTGGGGCCACGAGTGCGAGGCCGTGGCCATCTGCTCGGTGACGCTCGGCCTGCGGCGCGGTGAGGCGTGCGGTCTGCGCTGGTCGGACATCGACCTGCGCACGGGCGAGGTGCGCATACGGCGCTCGAGGCAGGTGGTCAATGGCCAAGAGGTGGTCGTGGCGCCCAAGACCGAGCGCTCGGCGCGGTCTTGCTGGCTCCCCCGTTTCGCCGTCAAGCGCCTGCGCGTCCTGCGCAAGGGGCGCTCTGGGTGGCTGTGCGACCTGACGCCCGACTCCGTGGCGCGCCGTATCCGGTCGGCCTGCAGACGTGCGGGCGCCGCGTGGACGTCGATGACCGAGTGCCGCCACACGTGGGCCACGCTCGCCGTGGAGGCAGGCGTCGGGATAGAGACTGTCGCCTTAATGCTTGGTCATACCGACATATCGACAGCCTACGAGCACTACATCGTGCCGAGGGCGCGGGTGTGCCGCGATGCCCAGAAGCAGGTGGAGCAGCTGATCATGAGGGCGTGAGATTCCGTATCCCAGCTAGGCGACAAGTCAAGTGATCAATACCTTTATGGCAGCC
>NZ_DAWEMK010000068.1:0-3459 GCF_052362415.1 Paratractidigestivibacter sp.
CTGCGCGAGGATGCTCGCGTCGAGCACACCCTTGGTCGCGGGATCGATGCGGCGACGCGCCTTGAGGTAATTGCCGCGCAGCGAGCTCTTGTCCGCGTCGGTGCCGTATGAGCTTGCCACGTCGACCACTTCTTTCCATCGAAAATCCAACTCGGTAATTCTAACAGGCTTTGAGCCCCTCTTGCCGCCCGCATGGCGCCCGTAAACGTTTTTTGACGTACCATAAAGAGCTAGTGCGAACTCACCCGCAAAGGAGAACATATGCCCAACGAGGGAAGCTACGAGGCGGCGCTGCGCCGCAGCAACCAGGTCCACGAGGACCTCAAGGTCAACCCCGGCAATTACACCATGCTCACCGGCGACCGACCGACCGGGCGGCTGCACCTCGGCCACTACTTCGGCACGCTCGTCGACCGCGTCCGCCTGCAGGAGATGGGCGTCCGCACAAACATCATCATCGCCGACTACCAGGTCATCACCGACCGCGACACGACCAAGAACATCCAGGACAACGTCTACAACATGGTCGTGGACTACCTCGCCTGCGGCATCGACCCGGAAAAGACGATGATCTTCACCCACTCGGCCGTCCCCGAGGAGAACCAGCTCATGCTGCCGTTCCTCTCGCTCGTGACCGAAGCCGAGATGGAAAGAAACCCGACCGTCAAGGCCGAGCAGGAGGCCTCCGGCCATGAGCTCACCGGGCTTTTGCTCACCTATCCCGTGCACCAGGCCTGCGACATCCTATTCTGCAAGGGCAACATCGTGCCCGTGGGCCGCGACCAGCTGCCGCACATCGAGGTGACCAACAAGATCGCCCGCCGCTTCAACAAGCGCTACGGCAAGGTCTTCCCCGAGGTCACGGGCCTTCTGACCTCGACGCCGCTGCTCCCCGGCCTCGACGGGCGCAAGATGAGCAAGTCCTACGGCAACGCTATCTCCATCAGCATGACCGCCGAGGAGACCGCCAAGCTCATCAAGAAGGCCAAGACCGACTCCGAGCGCAACATCACCTTCGACCCCGAGGGGCGCCCCGAGGTCTCCGCGCTGCTCACGACCGCCGGCATCTGCTCCGGGCGCGACCCCAAGGAGCTCGCCGAGGAGATCGGCATGGGAGGCGGCGGCCAGCTCAAGCGCGTCGTTGCCGAGGCCGTGAACGGCCGCTTCGCCCCGATCCGCGAGCGCCGTGAGGAGCTCCTGCGCGATCCCGATTACATCAAGGACATCATCCACGACGGCAACCGCCGCGCGAACGAGATCGCCCACGAGACCCTCTGCGAGGTCCGCGAGGCCATGGGCATGGTGTACTAGCCGCTGAGCAAAGGGCCGGCGTAGGCTCGATGCGAAGAATTCGGCAGTTGTTGGTCGAATTGCAAAGAAATGAGCTGTTGTTGGTGTCTCAAGTACCAACAACAGCTCATTTCTTTGCAAAAGGACCAAGAAGTCCTGATTATTTAGCAGAACACGAGCTCTAAAGCCTAAAAGGCCACCCGAACAAACCGTGCAGAAGCCCGCTGCCCCGCAACGCTACTTCAGCGTCGCGTACATGACCGCCTTGATCGAGTGCATGCGGTTCTCGGCCTCGTCGAACACGCGGCTGCGCTCGCTCTCGAACACCTCGTCGGTGACCTCGAGCTCCGGCAGGCCGAACTTCTCGTAGACGTCCTCGCCGATGGTGGTGTTACGGTCATGGAAGCTCGGCAGGCAGTGCATGAAGATGCAGTCGCCGGCCGCCTTCGCCATGAGCTCGGCGTTGACCTGATACTTGGCAAGAAGCCCGATGCGCTTCTCCCACAGCTCGTAGGGCTCGCCCATCGAGACCCAGATGTCGGTGTAGATGACGTCCGCGCCGCGGGCACCTTCGTCGACGTCCTCGGTCAGCGTGATGGTCGCGCCGGAGGCCTTGGCGACCTCGCGGCACTCGGCGACGAGCTCGGCGGACGGCATCTGCTCGGTCGGCCCGCAGGCGCAGAAGTCCATACCGAGCTTCGCGCACACGACCATGAGGGAGTTGCCCACGTTGTTGCCGGCGTCGCCCATGAAGGTGAGCTTCTTGCCGTGGAGGTCGCGGCCGAACTCCTCCTGCACGGTCAGCATGTCGGCGATCATCTGCGTCGGGTGGAACTCGGTCGTGAGGCCATTCCACACGGGCACGCCAGCGTTCGCGGCGAGGGTCTCGACGATCGACTGGGCGTATCCGCGGTACTCGATGCCGTCGTACATGCGGCCGAGCACGCGCGCGGTGTCCTCGATGGACTCCTTCTTGCCCATCTGAGAGCTCTTGGGGTCGAGGTAGGTGACGCCCATGCCGAGGTCCATGGCGCCGACCTCGAAGGAGCAGCGGGTGCGCGTCGAGGTCTTCTCGAAGAGCAGGACGATGTTCTTTCCCTCGAGGTAGCGGTGCGGCTCGCCCGCGCGCTTCTTTGCCTTGAGGTCGGCCGAGAGATCGATGAGGTACTGGATCTCCTCGGGGGTGAAGTCGAGGAGCTTGAGGAAGTTGCGGCCAGAGATATCTACAGCCATGGGGTCTCCTTTGTCATCGGTGCGCGTGAAGTGCGTTGATTCTAGCGCAAATGCGCACGTGAGCTTTGATTTGTTGCCCGCGCGGACACTTGTGGTTTACAGAGACCTTACGAGCGTCAAGTAGGATAATCGAGTTCACCAGGACATAACCCGAGGAGACCGCATGTCTAAAGAAAAGAATCTGAAGGCCGCGAAGGGCCAGAAGGCAAAGAAGCCCTCCCCCGAGCGCGACTTCAGCTATACCCAGAACCGCGAGCTCAGCTGGCTGCGGTTCGACGACCGCGTGCTCGACGAGGCCTACGACGAGAAGGTCCCCCTCTTTGAGCGCCTCAAGTTCTGCGAGATCTTCGACTCCAACCTGAACGAGTGGTTCATGATCCGCGTGGGCGGCCTCTCCGACCAGCCAAAGGACAACAAGTCCAACGAGACCCCCGCCGAGCAGCTCGACTCGATCTTCGCCGCGCTGCCGCCGCTCGTCGAGCGCCACGAGGAGGCAATCCACCTCGTCGAGGGCGAGCTCGCGGGCAAGGGCCTGGCCCGCGTGGAGCCTGCCGACTACACCGAGGACGACCTCGCCGCCGTCAAGAAGCTCTTCGACGAGAAGATCTCGCCCATCGCGAGCCCGCTCGTCGTCGACCCGCGCCACCCCTTCCCGAACCTGCGCAGCGGCCGGCTCTACGTCGCCTGCTCGCTCACCGGCCCCGCCGAGTCGGGGCTTCTCGGTATCATCGAGGTGCCCACGGCCGAGCAGCGCGTGGTGCCCTTGCCCTCCAGCGCCAAGTGCTACCGCTACACGCTCGTCGAGGACGTGATCCGCACCTGCCTCGGCTCCTGCTTCGGCGATTTCCACCCTCAGGACGCCGCCGTCCTGCGCGTCACGCGCAACGCCGACATCGACCCGGACGACGAGGGCGTCGAGGAGGAGGAGGACTATCG
>NZ_DAWEMK010000068.1:3493-4417 GCF_052362415.1 Paratractidigestivibacter sp.
ATGCGCCAGCGCCTCCAGCCGGTGCGCCTCGAGGTCCAAGGCGACCTCGACAAGAAGCTCGAGGAGCTCGTCGCCTCCGAGCTCGGCCTCGAGCCGCGCCGCGTCTTCCATGTGGGCCGCCCGCTCGATTTGGGCTACGTCTACGGCCTGGAGGGAAAGATCCCCGACCTCTACCACTCCGAGGTCGTCTTCCGCCCCTTCGAGCCCCAGCCCTCAGACATGGTCGTCGCCGGCAAGCCCATGCGCGAGCAGGTAGAGGACCACGACGTGCTGCTCACCTACCCCTACGAGTCCATGGCGCCGCTGCTGAGCCTGCTGCGCGAGGCCTCGGGCGACGACGCCTGCATTCAGATCAAGATCACGCTCTACCGCGTGGCCAAGAGCAGCCACCTGTGCGAGAGCCTCATCGCCGCCGCGGAGAACGGCAAGGACGTCACCGTCCTCATGGAGCTGCGAGCCCGCTTCGACGAGGCGAACAACATCGCGTGGGCCGAGCGCCTCGAGGACGCCGGCTGCACCGTGATCTACGGCTCCGAGGGCTTCAAGTGCCACTCGAAGATCTGCCAGGTCACCTACCACGACCAGTCCGGCATCAGCCGCATCACGTGCCTCGGCACCGGCAACTTCAACGAGAAGACCGCACGCCTGTACTCCGACTTCATGCTGCTCACGGCCAACCCCGGCATCGCCGAGGACGGCAACGTGTTCTTCCGCAACCTCAGCCTGGGCAACCTCCGCGGCCAGTACAAGTACCTCGGCGTGGCCCCGATCTCGCTGAAGCCGCTGGTCATGCGCGGCATCGACCGCGAGATCGGCCGCGCCCGCCGCGGCGAGCCCGCGCGTATCTTCCTCAAGATGAACTCGCTCACGGACCGCGACGTCATCGACAAGATCTCGGAGGCCTGCGAGGCGGGCGTCGAGGTC
>NZ_DAWEMK010000068.1:4427-9570 GCF_052362415.1 Paratractidigestivibacter sp.
CCATCCGCGGCATCGCCTGCATCAAGGCGGGCGTCCCCGGCAAGACCGACGGCCTCGAGGTGCGCCAGATCGTCGGGCGCTTCCTCGAGCACGCGCGCATCTACGCCTTCGGCGACGACGCCGACATCATCTACCTGAGCTCCGCCGACATGATGACCCGCAACACCGAGCGTCGCGTCGAGATCGCCTACCCGGTCTTCGACCCCACCTGCCGCGAGATCGTCAAGCACTTCATAGCGCTCCAGCACGCCGACAACGTCAAGGCTCGCCGCCTCGACCGCAACGGCGAGTGGCGCCGGGTGCCCGTCTCCGAGGGCGAGATGCCCGTGAACTCCCAGGAGACGCTGCTCGCCGAGGCCTACGAGCGTGCCCGCCTCGCCGCTGCGGGCGAGCCCTCGCCGCGCGGGCGCAAGCCCGAAGCCACGGCCGAGACGACGCCCGCCGCGTCCTCCGCAGAGAAGACCGGCGACGCGCTCGCGGCCGCGAAGGCGAAGGTCGAGTCCAAGGTCGAGCACGCGGCCGAGGCCGAGACCCCGCGCAAGGCCACAAAGAAGCCCGCTCGCCCGGCCGAGCCCGCGAGCACTGGCGCCCAGGGCAGCGCCAAGGCCTCGCAGCTCGCCGCCGCGGGTTCGGCGAAGGCCCCCGAGGGCAGGTTCGCCCGGGCCTTCGCGCTCATCGGCGAGGGCTTCCGAACGCTGTTCACGGGCAAGTAGTGAGAAAGGCAGGCGAAGGGCCAACGAGCGGACCGCGGCCCCTGCCGGCACCAGTCACGACAACGCCCGGGGCACGGTCGCCCCGGGCGACTTTTTGTGTCCGTCCCGCGATTTTGCGCGGCATCGCCTAACATAAACGGCACTGACCACAGCACAGAGGGGAACCACATGGCAATCGGAGACAAGCTCACCCTGGCCGTCGAGCGCATGGCCTACGGGGCCGACGCGGTGGCGCGCGACGCGGACGGGCGGACCGTGTTCGTCACGGGAGGCGTGCCCGGCGACACCGTCGAGGCCGTCGTCGAGGCGGAGGCCGAGCGCTACGCGAACGCGCGCGTCCAGAAGGTCCTCGAGGCCTCCCCCGACCGCGTGCAGCCCGCGTGCCCCTACGCCGCGGTGTGCGGCGGCTGCCCTTGGTCCGCGATGTCCTACGAGGCCCAGGCCCGAGCCAAGCGCGCAGGCGTCGTCGACGCCCTCGCCCGCATCGGCCGCTTCGGGACCGAGCGCGCCGAGGCGCTCGTGCGCCCCCTGGAGAGCCCGAGCGCTCCGTGGGGCTACCGCAACAAGGTCGAGCTCGCCGCCGTGCAAAAGAACGGCCGGCTCGTGCTCGGCATGCACGCCGCGGGCGGAGCGGGCGTCGTCAAGGTAGACCGCTGTGCGCTCCTATCCAAGAAGCACACAAAGGATGTGAAGGCGCTCACCGGCGCCGTGGGTTACCTCGCGAACTCGCACGGGCTCGAGATCGAGCGCGTCGGCATCCGCGCCTCGGAGGCCACCGGCGAGGCGGAGGTGGCCCTGTGGGGGCGCCCCGGCCCCTTCCCCCGCGCCCAGGCCGCGAAGATCATCGGCGACGCGGTCAAGGCGACCTCGGTCGTCCGCGTGATGCAGAAGGGCCCCGCCAAGGCGCGCAAGATCGCCGGCGTCGAGGCGCTCTCCGGCAAGGGCTCCTGGGGCGAGCGGATCTGCGACGAGCGCATGCGCGTGAGCGCCCCGTCCTTCTTCCAGGTGAATACCAAGGGAGCCGAGAAGCTCGTCGAGCTCGTCATGGCCGGCCTCGACCCACAGCCCTACGAAGAGGCGATGGACCTCTACTGCGGCGCCGGAACCTTCACGCTCCCGCTCGCGCGGCGCGCGGGCTTCGTGAGCGCGGTCGAGTCCTACGGGCCCGCCATCCGCGACCTGCGGCGCAACCTCGAGAGCGCGCGCCTCGGCAACGTCGACCCCATCGGCGGTGACGCCGGCCGCGAGTTCCCCGACACCGACGCCGACGTCATCGTGGTCGACCCTCCCCGCGCGGGCCTCGCCGCCGACGTCGTGGAGCAGCTCTCCGAGCAGCCGGCGCGCGCGATCGCGTACGTGAGCTGCGACCCGGCGACGCTCGCCCGTGACCTTGCGCGCTTCGAGGAGAAGGGCGTCTTTGCGGTCCAGAGCGTGACTCCGGTGGACCTCTTCCCCCAGACCTTCCACGTCGAGGACGTCGCCATCCTTCACAGGCGCTAGGCACCCTAAGCGGACGCTAGGCACGCTTAGTGGGCGCTAGGCACCCTTCGCAGGAGCTAGGCACCCTTCGCAGGCACGGGCCGTCCCCCTCCGCAGTCCCTCGCCGTTCTTAGGCCGTACGGCACCAGGGAACGGCCCCTAGAGTAGGGTCGCGAAGTTAATTACTGTTAACTGGTAGGAATAAAGCGCAGGTCGCAGCGTCTTTTCCGGCTCTCGTCTAAAAGTTGTTGCCCGCACGGCCATAAAAGGGTACAAACATAAGAGTTCGGGTAAGGGGCCCGACTTAGAGAGAGGATTTCACCATGAAGGCTACGGTCAACGAGGATTGCATCGGCTGCGGTATGTGCGAGGGCACCTGCCCCGAGGTCTTCGCCATCGGCGACGAGGGCGTTGCCGAGACCATCGTCGAGGAGGTTCCCGAGGACGCCGAGGACAGCGCCCAGGAGGCCGCCGACAACTGCCCCGTCTCCGCCATCGAGGTCGAGTAACCGAGGCATTCCCAAACCGGGAGCACAGCGCCCCGCTCTTCGTGAGCGGGGCGCTTTTGGTATGTTGGAGACGTGCGCTGAGTTCTCGCACGCGCGCCGCGATCGACATCAGACGGCGACCAGGCTCGAGCGGAACCCACGTCCGTGGCCGCGTTGTTGTCCCTAACCCCATAACCACGTCACGAAAGGCAATCAGATGATCCTCGCATCCCAATCACCCCGCCGCAGGCAGCTCCTCGAGGAGCTCGGCTACGAGCTCGAGGTACTGCCCGCCGACATCGATGAAGCGCGCCGTGAAGACGAGGCCCCCGTGGCCCTCGTCGGCCGCCTGGCGGAGCAGAAAGCGGATGCGAGTCTCGCCGCGGCGCGGGCAAGGGGCATCGCCGACAAAGACGGGCTTCTCGTCGCCGCTGACACCATCGTCTGGGACGACGAGGGCGATGTGCTCGGCAAGCCGGCCGACGCGGCCGACGCCGCGCGCATGCTGCGAGAGCTTTCCGGCAAGATCCACCACGTATCGACCGGATGCTGCGCGCTCAGGCTCTCCGAGGACCTGGAGGAGCTCGGGCGCTCCGCCTTCGTCGAGACCACCGATGTCGAGTTCTGGCCCCTCTCGGACGCTCAGATCGCCTCGTACGTCGCGACGGGCGAGCCCATGGACAAGGCCGGCGCCTACGGCATCCAGGGGCTCGGCAGGCTCCTTGTGCGCGGCATCCACGGCGACTACTTCAGCGTCGTCGGCCTGCCCGTGTCCCGCCTCGCTCGCGAGCTGGAGGCGCTCACGGACCGCTAAGAAGCTCTAAGAGCGGCGAACGCACAAACCGTTTCCAGCTCCGGGACAAATTGCGGCCGCATCCTGGCCGACTCACGAGAGTTCGGGGGGGCATCGGTAAGGCCGCACCGGAATCCGGCAGCGTCGGTAAACCGGCACCGAAATCCGGGAGTGTCGGTACCGACGGTCGCAGATTCCGGTGAAAACACTACCGACACCCCGGGATTCCCGTGCAAATCGAGCCGCAGACGGGGCAAGAAGGGCGCTTCTTGACAAATCTGGGTCGTAACGTTACCGACGCTGCCAGATTCCGGTGAACGATTACCGACACCCGAGGATTCCCGTGCGAGCAACGAGCAGCGAGAAGCGAGAAGCGCGCGGAGGCTCTCGCCGCCATCAGCAGCTGAGTGCGAATTCCATGGCGCGCAGGCGGGCATCGAGGTGTGCGGCGCACCAACGGTGCGCGCACGAGAGCAGCCAGACCGCCGTCGCTTCGTCGACGGGCGCGGCAAGCAGCTCGTCGAAGGTGCCCGAGAGGAGCGCGCACAACCAGGCGACCTGCGAGGCCCCAACGGGCTCCGCGCCCGCGACGTCCTTGGCGCAGCTCTCGCAGAGCACGCCCCCCGCGAGCGGCGAGAAGCGCGAGACCGCCGCGTCGCCGCACGCGCAGCAGGCGTCGAGCTCGGGGCGCCAGCCCGCGTGGGCGAGCACCTTGAACGCGAACGCGGCGCAGGTGAGGTCAAGGAGCGCCCGGGCCGCGCCCTGCTCGCACGCCGTGAGGGCGCGCGAGGTTATGGCGTAGAGGAACGGGTCCTCCGCGTCCTCGAAGCAGCACAGGCGCGCGACCTCGCAGACGCAGGAGGCCGCGCTCACGCGCTCGAGCTCGCCGCGCAGGGTCGCGTGCGCGTCGACGAGCGAGGCCTCGGCGACCACGTCGAGGCTTCGCCCCTTCGCGAGCAGCAGGTCGCACTCGCAGAAGAGCTGGACCTTGCCGGCGAGCTTGCCGCCGGGCCTTCTTGCCCCCTTGGCAACGGCCCTGAGCTGGGCTCCGTTGCTGCCGAGCAGAGCCAGGATGAGGTCGGTCTCCCCAAGCTTCGTGCGGTCGAGCACGCAAGCCCGGGCATGGTATGTGCGCCTGCCGCCCGCCACGGGCACAGGCCCCTACTCGTCCTCGACGGAGTAGCCGAGGCGCTGGATGATGTTCGCGTTGCGGCGCCACTGCGGCTCGACGCGGACCTTGAGGTCGAGGTAGACCTTGCGGCCGAGCAGGCGCTCGATGTCGCGGCGCGCCTCGATGCCGACCTTCTTGATCATCGAGCCGCCCTTGCCCACGACGATGCCCTTCTGGCCCTCGCGCTCGACGAGGATCGTGCAGGAGATCGAGGCGTGGCCATCGTCCGCGATCTGGATCTCGTCCTCGCACATGACGCCGACGGAGTGCGGGAGCTCCTGGCGCAGGTTGAGGAAGAGCTTCTCGCGCACGAACTCGGCGACGAGCTCCTCGTCGGTGGTGTCGGTGTCCATGCCCTCGGGGAACCAGCGCGGCCCCTCGGGGAGGTGCGCGCTCACGAGTTCAACGAAGCCGTCGACGTTGAAGCCCTCCTTGGCGGAGGTCACGATGACGTCGTCGAAGTCGCAGAGCTTCTGCGCGGCCTCGAGCTGGGCGCTCA
>NZ_DAWEMK010000069.1:0-9525 GCF_052362415.1 Paratractidigestivibacter sp.
TTGTCGAAAAAAGGGGGCTGGCGCACGCCGGCTGAGATAGGGCCCAGCGACGCGGCCCTGACCTTCGAACCTGATCCGGGTAATGCCGGCGTAGGAACCAGAGCCCATTCGTTTTGGAACGCCTACGGAATCGTGGGCGTCTTTTTTGTGCGCCCGGGAAGGAGCACGTTTGAACTGCTCGATCGCTATCCAGTACCTGCCCATGGACGCGGGCGACGACGACGCCACCTGCGCCGCGGTCGACGCCGTCATCGACTACATCGACTCGACGGGCATCGACTACTTCGTCGGCCCGTTCGAGACCGCCATCGAGGGCGACTACGACAAGTGCATGGAGATCCTCAAGAACTGCCAGCTCGTGGGCGCCGAGCACGGCTGCAAGCACGTCATGACCTACGCGAAGATCAACTTCAAGCCCGAGGGCGACGTCATGTCGACCGACCGCAAGATCGGCAAGTACCACCCCGACGATCCCGAGTTCGCCAAGGGCTCCGAGGCCGTGGCCTAGCTGTGGCGCGCCGCAACCCGTGCTTCCTCACAAAGAAGTTCCTGGCGCCCGCCTGCGCCGTGGTCGCGCTTCTTGCCGTCTGGCAGGGGGTGTGCTCGGCGGGGCTCGTCCCGAACTTCATGCTGCCGAGCCCGGTCGAGGTCGTCTGCGCCCTCGTGGCGGACTTCCCGCTTCTGCTCTCGCACACCTGGACTACGCTGTCGGAGGCGGCGCTCGGCCTCGCCATCGGTGTGGCGGTCGGCTTTGGCTTCGCCGTCCTCATGGACAAGTTCGAGACGTTCTACCTCGCCTTTGACCCGCTGCTCACGGTGAGCCAGACCGTGCCGACGGTGGCCATCGCGCCGCTGCTCGTGCTGTGGTTCGGCTACGGCCTCATGCCCAAGGTGCTCCTCGTCGTCATCACCACGTTCTTCCCGGTGACGGTGGCCCTGGCCAGCGGCTTCAGGTCCGTCGACCCCGACCAGATCGACCTTCTTCGCACCATGAACGCCTCGGAGTGGCAGATCTTCCGCTACGCGAAGCTGCCCGCCGCGGCCGACCAGTTCTTCAGTGGCCTGCGCATCAGCGCGACCTACGCCATCGTGGGCGCCGTGATCTCCGAGTGGCTCGGCGGATTCACTGGCCTGGGCGTCTACATGACGCGCGTGAGGAAGAACTTTGCGTACGACCGCATGTTCGCGGTCATCATCATCACCAGCGCGCTCTCGCTCGCCCTCATGAAGGGCGTCGACGTGCTCGAGCGCATCTGCATGCCTTGGAAAAAGGCGGAAGGGAACGAATAACATGATCAACCGCAACGCCATCTCTCGCCGCGCCTTCGTGGGCGGCTCCTTCGCCGGCGCCGCCGCACTTGCCCTCGCCGGCTGCGGCTCCAACGGCGGGAACGCCTCCTCCTCCGACGATAAGAAGGCCGTCCCCGCCGTGCAGGCCAAGATCACGTTCTGCCTCGACTACACGCCCAACACCAACCACACGGGCATCTACGTGGCCAAGAACAAGGGCTTCTTTGCCGATGAGGGCCTCGACGTCGAGATCGTCCAGCCCGCCGACGGCACCGCCGAGGGCATGATCGGCTCCGGCCAGGCGCAGTTCGGCGTTTCTTACCAGGACTACATCGCCGCGTCCTACGACGAGGGCAACACCGGCCTCGAGGCCGTCGCCGCCATCATCCAGCACAACACCTCGGGCATCATGAGCCGCCAGGAGGACGGGATCACCCGCGCCAAGGAGATGGAGAACCACGTCTACACCACGTGGGACATGGCCGTCGAGCAGGCCACCATCAAGCAGATCATGGAGTCCGACGGCGGCGACTACTCCAAGCTCAAGATGGTCCCCTACACCGTCGACGACGAGGTCAGCGGCCTGAAGGCCAACATGTTCGACTGTGTGTGGGTCTACGAGGGCTGGGCGGTCCAGAACGCTAAGGTCCAAGATTACCCTATCAACTACTTCAGCTTCAAGGACATGGACGACGTCTTCGACTTCTACACCCCGGTCCTCGCCGCGAACACCGAGTACGCGAAGGCCAACCCCGACGTGGCCAAGGCCTTCCTCCGCGCGGCAAAGAAGGGCTACGAGTTCGCCGTCCAGCAGCCCGAGGACGCCGCGAAGATCCTGCTCGAGGAGGTGCCCGAGCTCGACGCCGACCTGGTCAACGCGTCCGCGACCTATCTGGCGGGTCAGTACACCGCCGAAGCCGAGAGCTGGGGCGTCATCGACAAGGACCGCTGGGCAAAGTACTTCCAGTGGCTGAACGACAACCAGCTCGTCACCAACCAGCTGGACGTCAACGCCGGCTACGATACCTCCTACCTGGCGTAAGAGCCGTGGGAAAGAAGAACGACAACCCCGGAGCCGCGGCGGCGGACGGCGGCGCGGCGACTCGCGCTGCCGGGTCCGTTGCCGAGGGCGGGGCTCCCGGCGCGGCGACTCGCGCCGGCGCTCCCGCCCTCGAGGCGCGCGGCCTCACCTGCGCCTGGGACGGCGCGCACGACGTCGTGCGCGGCATCGACCTGCACGTGGACCCCGGCGAGATCGTCTGCATCGTCGGCAAGTCCGGCTGCGGCAAGACCACGATCCTGCACGCGCTCTCGGGCCTCACACGCCCGCGCGAGGGCGTCGTGCTCCTGCACGGCGAGGACCTGGGCGGCCGCCCCGGCCGCGTGAGCTACATGCTCCAGAAGGACCTCCTGCTGCCGAGCCGCACCATCCTCGACAACGTCTGCCTGCCGCTCATCGTCGCGGGCGCCAAGAAGGCCGACGCGCGCGCGAAGGCGCTGCCGCTGTTCGAGCGCTTCGGCCTCGCCGGGTGCGAGAACCAGTTGCCGAGCGAGCTTTCCGGCGGCATGCGCCAGCGCGCGGCGTTTCTCCGCACGTACCTGATGGGCAACGACGTCGCGCTGCTCGACGAGCCGTTCAGCGCGCTCGACGCCCTCACGCGCGCCGACATCCGCGCATGGTACTGCGGCATGGCCGCCGAGCTGGGCATCGCCTCCGTCGTGATCACCCACGACGTGGACGAGGCCGTGAGCATGGCGCACCGCATCTACGTGCTCGAGGGAGACCCGCGCGGCGGCGTGCCGTCGGTCGTCGCAGGTGAGGTGCCCGTCGACCACGGCGCCTGCGCCGCCGGCGAGGGGGAGGCAGCCCGCTTCGACCTCACCGATGAGTTCCTGCGTGCCAAGCGCGAGGTCATGGCGCTTTTGGGCTGAGGAAAGCGGCAGAGGAACCCTGCTGCGGGCCTCAATCGATTTGAGTAAACCTGAGGACGCCCCGGGCTTCTTTGCGAAAGCCCGGGGCGTCCTTTGTCCTGCTTATGTCATAAGCGTCGGCGAGCGCGCGAAGCCCCTTACGCCTTCTGGAGGAACGCGCGGTAGCCGCGGTAGGCCTCGTAGATGTCGGCCTTGCTCGTGGTCTCCCACGGCGCGTGCATGGACAGCACGGGCACGCCGCAGTCAATGACGCTCATGTCGTACTTGGCGAGGATGTAGGCGATGGTCCCGCCGCCGCCCAAATCGACGCGGCCGAGCTCGGCGGTCTGCCAGTTGACGCCGCCCTCGTCCATCACGCGGCGGACCTTGGCGACGTACTCGGCGTCGGCGTCGTTGGAGCCGGACTTGCCGCGGCTGCCGGTGAACTTGTTGAAGGTGAGGCCGCGGCCCAGGTAGCTCGCGTTCTTCGCCTCGAAGGCGGACGCGAAGGTGGGGTCGAAGCCCGCGGAGACGTCGCTGGAGAGCATCTGCGACGCGGCGAGGCAGCGGCGCAGCGCGAGGTCGCCCGGCTTGCCGGCGAGGGCGAGGACCTCGGCCATCGTGTTCTCAAAGAAGCGGCTGGTCATGCCGGTCGCGCCGACCGAGCCGATCTCCTCTTTGTCCACGAGCAGGGTGACGGAGGTGCGGGCGACGTCCTTCTCGTCGAGCATGGCGACGAGGCTCGTGTAGGCGCAGGAGCGGTCGTCCTGGCCGTAGCCGAGGATCATCGAGCGGTCGAAGCCCAGGTCGCGGGCGGCGCCGGCGGGCACGACCTCGAGCTCGGCCGAGAGGAGGTCCTCCTCATCGATGCCTATCTGCTCCTTGAGGATGCCGAGGACGCCCTTCTTCACGAGGTCCTTCTCGTCCGCGGCGCCGTCCTTCTGGGCGTCGCCGTCCTTGACCACGACGGGGCGGCCGCCGCAGAGCACGTCGAGCATCTCGCCGTCGACGACCTTGGCGGCGTCCTTGGTCATCTGCTCCTGCGCGAGGTGGATGAGCAGGTCGGTCACGCAGAACACGGGGTCGGCCTCGTCCTCGCCGATGTTGACCTTAACGACCTCGCCGTCCTTGTGGACCACGACGCCGTGGATGGCCAGCGGGATGGTGACCCACTGGTACTTCTTTATGCCGCCGTAGTAGTGGGTGTCGAGCGTGACGAGGTCGTTCTTCTCGTCCATCGGGTTCTGCTTGACGTCCATGCGCGGCGAGTCGATGTGCGCGCCGAGGATGTTCACGCCGGCCTCGAGGTCGTCGGAGCCGAGGTTGACGAGCATGAGAGACTTCGCGCGGTTGACGGCGTAGAGCTTGGCGCCGGCCTCGAGCTTTTTGTCCGCGGCGACGGCCTCCTCCAGGCTCACGTAGCCGGCCTCGCGCGCCATGTCGACGGCGGCGGCGCAGCACTCGCGCTCGGTCTTGTTGTCCGAGATGAAGGCCTTGTAGCCCTCGCAGAGATAGTGCAGCTCGTCGAGCTGCTCGGGGGAGTAGGACTTCCAGGCGTTCGGTCGCTCCATGCGGTTCCTTCCGTTGATCGCTAATTTGTGCAGGGTCGATTCTAGCGCGGGCGGCGCTGCCGTGGCGCGCGTGGCGAGAATTGCCGCTGTGGCACAGGCAGCGGGCGGGGACGGGCGCCGCGGAGGGGCGCGCTTCGAGCTGTGTGGCGAGAAACGCCGCTGTGGCACGGGCTGTGGCAGGAATTGCCGCTGTGGCACAGACCGTGGCGAGAAACGCCGCTGTGGCGCTGATTCGCGTGCCACAGCGGCGTTATCTGTCACATTTTGCTTCCCGTCGTGCCACAGCGGCGATTTTTGCCACGGGTGAGCGGCCGTCGGTGCCCCCGGTGCGTCTCCCCAGCCTCGGCAATCGGCGCCGAGCCGCCGTGAGCTACTTTCGGGACTCCGTCGCGGAGCCCGTGCTGCCCGTCTCGCCGGTCGACGAAGAAGTGCCGCCCGTCGTCGACGAGCCGTTGCCGGAGCCGGTGTCCGAGCTCGTCCCGTTGCCGGCGTTGTCGTAGCCGCCGGACCCGTTGCTGCCGGAGTTGCCGGAATCGGCGTCATGCTTCGAGTCCGAGCCGTTGCCGGCGCCGTTTGCGCCTGTGGAGCCGTTCGCTCCGTCGGAAGAAGTCCCACTGCTCGAGCTGTCCGTGCCGGAGGTCGTGGACGAGGGGGAACCGTCGCCCGTCTCGCCGTCCTTCTTTTGGGAGGAGCTGCCCGAGGAGTCCTTGCCCGAGCCCTCGGCCTTGCTCTGCGTCTGCGCGCCCTTGCCCGAGGCCTCGCCCTTGCCGGTGGCCGAGCTCTCGGAGCCCTGAGCGGGCTTATCGCTCACGACCTGCTCCTGCTGGGCAGGGGCGGGCTTGGTGCCGATGCCGGCGCCCTGCGTGACGAAGCTCACGACCAGCGCAAAGACGAGCACCGCCACGAGCGCGACCGCCGCGGCGACGATGGTCGCGCGCCTGCGGGTACGGCGGTGCTCGGCCGCGCGTGCCGCCTCGCGGATCTCGGGCGGGGCGATGGGCGTGCCGGACTCCGCCACCTCGTCGATGTCCGCGCGCGCGACGAAGCGGTTGCGGTCGATCCTGCGCGTTGCGTCCGCGACGGTCGCGTCGGCGTCGGCGGGGCTGGCCTGGCGGATCTTCTCGGCGGACGCGGAGAGGAGCGACTTGTACACCTGGGAGGCCGCCGCGGAGGCGAAGCCGCCGATCAGCGTGCCGATGATGGAGCCGGCGATGCCGATCTGCGAGGCGAGCGCGAAGGAGGTCGCTGCCGCGAGCCCCGAGGCGATCACCGCGGCGAAGCTGAAGTCCTCGAAGATGCCTTTCTTCTCGCCCTGCTCCTGCGCGCCGAGATTCTCTGTGCGGCCGTCGTCTGAGCCGTAACCGCTCGTGTTATTGGAAAAACCCACTTCGCACACTCCAAATCGTCTGTCGCGGGCACGCATGCCCAACGATTTTTGGGTACCCGAGTATAGGTTCGCTTCATCCGCTGTCCACGAATTATCACGATTACTGGATAAAACCTACCATTCACGGAGTTGTCTGAACCGTTAACGGGGTATTATGGATGTCGTTCCGTTTTCTGCTTGTTCCTCAACTGGGAGGTAAGAAACATGCTCGTTAACGCAACCGCAATGCTTCAGTCCGCAGAGAAGGGCCACTACGGCATTGGTGCTTTCAACACCAACAACCTTGAGTGGGCCTCTTCTATCCTTGACGCCGGCGAGGAGCTCCAGTCCCCGCTGATCATCCAGTGCACCGGCGGCGCCGCCAAGTGGCAGACCAGCTTCAAGATCGTCGCCGACATGGTCAAGCAGCTCGTTGAGGACAAGAACATCACCGTCCCCGTCGCCCTGCACCTCGATCACGGCTCCTACGACCAGGCCCTCGCCTGCATTGAGGCCGGCTTCACCTCCGTTATGTACGACGGTTCCCACGAGGCCGACTTCGAGACCAACCTCAAGCACACCTCCGAGATCGTCAAGCTCGCCCACTCCAAGGGCATCTCGGTCGAGGCCGAGGTCGGCGGCATCGGGGGCACCGAGGACGGCGTGACCTCCTCCGGCGAGCTCGCCGACCCGAAGCAGTGCAAGGCCATCGCCGACCTGGGCGTCGACTTCCTCGCCTGCGGCATCGGCAACATCCACGGCCTGTATCCGGCCGACTGGAAGGGCCTCTCGTTCGAGCGCCTCGGCGAGATCAAGGCTCTGACCGGCGATCTCCCGCTCGTCCTCCACGGCGGCACCGGCATCCCCGTTGATCAGGTCAAGAAGGCCATCTCCCTCGGCATCTCCAAGATCAACGTCAACACCGACCTCCAGGTCGTCTTTGCCAAGGCCACCCGCGAGTACATCGAGGCCGGCCTCGACAAGCAGGGCAAGGGCTACGACCCCCGCAAGCTCCTCAAGCCCGGTCGCGAGGCCATCGTCGCCCGCACCAAGGAGCTCATCCAGGAGTTCGGCTCCGACGGCAAGGGCTGGAACTAAGCCTTACCGCGCACAACCCGGCGCACCGAACGGCGCCCGGTCCCGCATCCCGCGGGGCCGGGCGCCTTCATTCGTTTCCACCCATCACTGGGTGACAGTCATTGCGCGCAGCTTTCTGTGACACTCATCAGCCGTTGCCACCCATCACCGAGTGACAGTCACTGGCTGCAGCGTTTAGGGGACATCCTTTAAGCCTCGACGAAAACAGCGCTCCTTCTCTCACGAGGAGAGAAGGAGCGCTGAACTGCGGCTTCTTTGCATGTCTGGCAAAAAATGCTGCACGCAATGACTGCCACCGGCTGATGGGTGTCCCAGAAAGCTGCAGCCAATGACTGTCACCCAGTGAGGGTGGTTACTTGGTGACCTTGACGACCTGCTGGCCGGCCTTGACGGTGGACTCGGGGTCGACGAGCATGTCGACGGAGGCGTAGTCGGCGGTGTTCGTGACGACGAGGACGACGCAGTCGGGGTGACCGGCGTCGGCGATCTTCTTGCGGTCGATCTTGACGCAGGGCTGGCCGGCCTTGACGGTGTCGCCCTGGGCGACGAGGCTCGTGAAGCCGTCACCGTTCATGTCGACGGTGTCGACGCCGATGTGGACGAGGATCTCGACGCCCTCGGCGGTGTTGATGCCCACGGCGTGCGGCATGAGAACGCCCACGGTGCCGTCGACGGGGGAGTAGACGACCTCCTCATCGGGGAAGACGGCGCCGGGTCGGGGACGTCGGTCATCTTGATCGCGCGACCGCTGACGGGGGCGCAAAGCGAGTACGGCGCGGGGTCGGCGTCAACGTTGGCGGGCTTAGCGGGGGCGGCGGGAGCCGCGGCCTTCTTTTTGAACATATCGAAGAGTCCCATGAGCTTTTCCTTTAGCGATAGTGATCGAGAAGGGCGCCTTGCCGCCCCACTTATTGTAACCAGTTTACATCACGAGAGGTCCGCACCGTTGCTCGCGATTACCTTCTTGTACCAATAGAAGGAATCCTTTCGGCTGCGCTCGAGGGTGCCCTCGCCGTCGTTGTCCTTATCGACGTAAATGAAGCCGTAGCGCTTCTTCATCTCGCCGGTCGAGGCCGAGACCAGGTCGATGCAGCCCCACATGGTGTAGCCCATGAGGTCGACGCCGTCGGCGATCGCCTGCTCCATCTGTTCGATGTGGCTGCGCAGGTACTCGATGCGGTAGGTGTCGTGGATGCGCCCGCCCTCGTCGGGCACGTCGACGGCGCCGAGGCCGTTCTCGACGATCATGAGAGGCACCTGGTAGCGGTCGTATACCTCCTCGAGGTAGTAGCGCAGGCCCTCCGGGTCGATCGCTCAGCCCCAGTCGCTTTTCTTCAGGTACTCGTTGCCGGCGCCCCCGAAGATGTTGCCTGCTTCGGCGAGGGCGGGGTCGGCGGTCGCGGTCGAGCTCATGTAATAAGAGAAGCTGTAGAAGTCGACGGTGCCCGCCTTGAGCGTGGCCGCGTCCTCGGGCGAGACCTCGATCCTCACGCCCTCGCGCTCCCACAGGGCGGGCGCCCAGGCGGGGTAGGCGCCGCGGACCTGGACGTCGCCGCAGTAGAAGCTGTGCTCGCGCTGGGTGCGCTGGGCGGCGAGGACGTCGGCGGGGTTGCAGGTGTGCGGGTAGGTGACGTTGCCCGCGATCATGCAGCCGATCTTGTCCTGGGGATCGATCTCGTGCCCCATGGCGACGCAGCGCGCGCTCGCGAGGAACTGGTGGTGGAGGGCCTGGTAGCGCTTCTGGGGATCGTCCCAGGGAGTGTCGCCGAAGGTCATGGGGACGTCGTCGCCCGGCGGCAGGATGCCCGCGCCCATGATGTTGCCGAAGCCTCCCATGAGCAGGCAGTTGATCTCGTTGAAGGTGAGCCAGTAGCGCACGAGCCCCTTGTACTCGGTCATGACGGTGTGCGCGTAGTTGAGGTAGAACCCGATGAGCTCGGGGTTCGCCCAGCCGCCGTAGTGCTTGGCCAGGTAGTAGGGGAGCTCATAGTGCGAGAGCGTGACCATAGGCTCGATGCCGCACTCGCGGCACTTCTGGAACACGCGCCGGTAGAACTCGACGCCCGCCCGATTGGGCTCGCGTTCGTCCCCGTGCGGGAAGATTCGGCTCCAGTTGATGGACATGCGGTAGCACTTGAAGCCCATCTCGCCGAACAGCGCGATGTCGTCGAGGTAATGGCTGTACATGTCCACAGCCTCATGGGAGGGGTAGAAGACGCCGGGCTTGACGCCGTCGGTCGCGCGGCGCTTCTCCCACAGGATCCAGGAGTCGATATCGCTCTCGATGGC
>NZ_DAWEMK010000070.1:0-578 GCF_052362415.1 Paratractidigestivibacter sp.
GAGCAGGGCGAGCCTGCGCTCGGGCGCCGGCAGCTCCGGGGCACCGGGGGCGTTGTTGGCGTTTGTGGGCATCAGGGCACCTCTTTGGGGGTCGAGGGTCATGTAAGGGCGCGCCGGCAGCACAGCCGGCGCGCCCTCGATGGTACAGCACGGATTATCTTACCCGATGCGCGCTAGGCGTCCTTCTGGGGCTTGGGGTTCTCGCGCTTGAAGCGGCGGTTCTTCACGATGGCGAAGACCAGACAGAACACGAAGCCTGCGCCGGAGAGCACGAAGCACGCGGTGTCGACGAGCACGTAGGCGGGCTTGGTGTAGGCGATGGTGGTGTCCGGGCCGATGTCGTTCATGGCGAGCGAGTTGAGCGTCGCGTAGGCGATGCGGTGGACGCTGTCGCGCATGGCGGAGACCACGACGGGGTCGTTCTCGTACTTCTTGAGCTGCTTCCACTCAATCTCGGTCATGGAGTCAAAGAGGTCGGAGCCGGCCAGTACGCCGTCGGCGCCGTCCATGTAGTGGTTGTTCATGGCGGAGTTGTCCGAGATGACCGCGCCGTTGCTGCCCCACTCGCCGCGCAGGAC
>NZ_DAWEMK010000070.1:588-3653 GCF_052362415.1 Paratractidigestivibacter sp.
CGGCGCCGTTCCAGTGGCAGCCGACGCGGCTGTAGGAGGTCATCACGCCGTTGACGTTGCCCTCAGTGAAGGCGTACTCGAAGGAGCGCAGGTAGACCTCGCGGATGGCCTGCTCGTTGGTCCAGGTGGAGGCGCCGCTGCGGTTGGTCTCCTGGTCGTTCAGGGCGAAGTGCTTGATGAGCACGTGGGCGCCCTTGGACTCGATGCCCTGGCACTCGCTGGAGAGCAGCTTACCAGAGAGGAAGGAGTCCTCAGAGAAGTACTCGAAGTTGCGGCCGCAGTAGGCGTTGCGGTGGATGTTGGCGCCGGGGCCGTAGAGGTAGCTCACCTTGGCGGCGATGCAGTCGTTGCCGATCACACGGCCCACGTCGGAGAGCAGGTCAACGTTGAAGGTGGCGCCCATGACGTCCTCGGAGGGCAGGCCCATGGTCTTGATGTCGGACTTCGCGCCGAACAGCATGGTGGTGAGGCCGGTCGGCCCGTTCTCGTCGCGGGTGCCAGGAAGCTGGATGGAGTCGATCGCCTGCGTGTAGTGGAACGCGGAGCCGATGAGGAAGCTCATGTCGGAGGGCTTCAGCTGGTCGAGCAGGTCGTTCCACTTGGGGTCGTCGTAGTCGAGGCCCATAAGGTCGATGAGCTTGAGGCCGTTCTTGGCGCCGGTGGTGGGCATGGAGGCGCCGTTGTACTCGCCGTCATAGAGGCCCGCAGCGTAGCGGGAGTTGGAGAGCTGCGCGACCATGTCGTCGGTGGCCTCCAGGACGGGGGCCTCGTCGGCAAGCGTGCCCTCCCAGTCGGAGCGCGAGAGATAGGTGACCTTCTGGTCGCCGGTGAACCCGGCGCGGTTGAGGTCGGCGTCATCGAACTGGTTGGTGATCTGGGCGCCCTTGGCCGAGGCGGCGTAGGTCGTCGTGTCGAGCGCGGCGTTGTTCCACACACTGACGGCAGAGGCGTCGCCCGCGGCGTCCATCTTGCCGCCGGTGGTCTCGGGGGTGTAGCCCTTGTGGGCCAGGAAGTTGTTCACCGCGGCGTGCGCGCCGTCGGCGACAGTGAGCAGGTAGTCGCCGGCGTCGAGGACGTAGGTCTGGGCGCCGTCGGCGTCGTAGGAGGCCATGTCGCGGCAGTCGACGGAGACGGTGACGACCTGGGACTCGCCGGGCTCGAGCTGCTTGGTCTTGGCGAAACCGACGAGCTGGGCCGAGGGCTTCTCGATGCCGTGGGCACGGTCGTAGTCGGTGTAGGGCGACTGCATGTAGACCTGGACGGACTTGGAGCCCGCGACGTCGCCGGTGTTGGTCACGGTGGCGGTGACGTCGAACTTGTCGGTGGATGCGTTATAGGTCGCGCTCACGCCGGAGGTCTGGAAGGTCGTGTACGAGAGGCCCGAGCCGAAGCCGTAGGCGACGTCATCGGAGTAGTTGTAGTCGCCGGTGTTGGCGGTGCCCATGACGGCGTCCTCATAGCGGGTCTCGTAATAACGGTACCCGACGTAGATGCCCTCCTGGTAGACCATGTACTTGGAGTTGAACTTGTCGAGGCCCTTCTCGTCGGCGTTCGCGTAGGTGAAGTCGCCGGAGTTGACCACGGACGGGGCCGAGAGGTTGTCGTAGAGGAACGTGTCGGACAGGGCGCCGGAGGGGTTCACGTCGCCGGCGAGGATCTTGCCGACCGCGTTGATGCCCTGCGCGCCCACGCCGCCGACCCACAGGACGGCGTCGACGTCGTAGTCGGAGTCCTTGAGGAAGTCGAGCTGGATCGGGTTGGAGGAGTTCAGCAGGACAACGACCTTGCGGACCTTGCCGGCCTCCTTCATGGCCTTGAGGTTCGCGAGCATGTCGCGCTCCTCCTCGGTGAGGCCGAGGTAGCCGCCGGAGCGGGCGTGCTCGTCGGCGGTGTTGAGGTCGTAGCCCTCGCCGCCGACGCGCGAGATCACGGCGACGGCCGCGTCGCCGTAGTCGGCGACGGAGTCGAGCGTGGCCTGGTCGTACTCGGACCAGGGCACCTCGTTGACCTGGTTGGAGGTGACCTTGGTCTTGCCGGTGAGGCTCACGGTCTGGCGCTTATACTGCTCCGCAGAGCCGGCGCCGGTGGTGTAGAAATCCCACATGGTGGGGTTGACCTGGAAACCGGCGGCCTCCATGGCCTCCTTCAGCGTGGGAACGCTCGAGGTGTCGAGGCCGGCCGAGCCGGTGCCGCCGTAGACGAGGTCGGTGCTCGAGTGCGAGAAGAGCGTGACCTTGGCGCCGTGCGCAAGCGGCAGCGCGCCGCCCTCGTTCTTGAGCAGGGTCGCGCCCTCGGCCTCGACCTTCTCGGAGAGCATCTTGCCGTACTCGACGCGCTCCTCGTCGGAGGAGAAGTCGCTCGTGAAGTACTGCGCCGAGTTATCGGGGTTGGTGATCTTCGTGCGGTTCGACGACGTGACGAGGTCGAACGTCATCGGGAACCAGTTGAAGAAGTACAGCGCGATGCCGGTGGCGATGAACATGATCGGCAGGATGAAGCAGAGGATCTTCGCGGGCAGCGCGACGCGCCGCTTGGCCTTCTTCCACGCCTTCTTCCTCGCCTTGTAGCTTGTGGGGTCGGCGACCCCGCCTTTCTGTGCCATCTTTCCTCCCCTATCTGGTGTGTGGCGGGCATATGCCCTAGCTTGCTGATATACCAGATTAGGGATATTTCCTTGTTTATCTGACCGCGTCAGCTTTCTTTCAAGCAGGCGGTAGCGATGTGACGGCAAACGGTAGCTGGGCGTTTTGACAAATCGAGTTTTGCGTCAAGTCATCAGATGACTTCTGACTGATATGACAATTTAGCCGACGAATAAGGGCCGCCGACCGGCATGGCAAGCGGTCGGCGGCCCTCGGAGGGAGCCTGGATATGAGCTGGGCGGGCGGGGCGCTGGGCGCTAGGCGCTGAGCGGGCAACTACTCGTTGTCGGCCCAGTTGCTCTTCTGCTGGCCCTTCTTCTTTACCAGCTTATAGGCGGCGTTCGGCTCGTGGACGCGGCGCCAGGTGGCCTCGTCGCGGAGCAGACGAGCAGCTTCACGTCGCGGTAGATGCCGCCGTAGAAG
>NZ_DAWEMK010000070.1:3663-6372 GCF_052362415.1 Paratractidigestivibacter sp.
GCGGCGGCAGGTGGCCTCGTCGCGGCACTCCCCCGCCACGGCCTCGACACGGGTCTCGCCCTCGGCCAGCGGAATGAAGAGCCTGAACACGTGCGGGTCCTTCGGGTTCTCGCGCACGGTCTCGACCTTCTGGCCGTTGACGAGGAAGGTGACCTCGGGCTGGTTGGAGTACGCCTTGACGGTGATCGACTTGGCGCAGCGGTCCTCGAAGCGCTTGGAGCACACGTGCACGAAGGGCTCCTTGCTCCACCAGGCCTTGTAGATATAGAAGGAGTCCTTCTTGGTCTTGCGGTCGAAGGTGACGAGGCCCTTGTGGTTCATGCCGGGCTCGCCGCCCTGGTCGCGGGCATCGGCCGCGAAGTCGAACATGTTCCACACGTGCGTGGCCCAGAAGTACGGGCGGCGCGCGAAGAACTTGAGCATGTACTCGTGGTACACGCACTGGTACTCCTCGGTGTGGTCGTTGCGGCGCGGGCGCTCGGAGTGGAGGTTCGGCATGGCCTCGCAGCCGTACTCGCTCATGCCGATGGCGCGGTTGCGGTAGAACAGGCGCCAGAGCCCGAACCAGGCCTTGTTGAGCCACAGGCCGGGCACGTACCAGCCGAGGTAGAGGTTCCACGAAACGACGTCGGAGATGTGGGCGCTCTTGTTGAAGGGGCCGCACATGGCGTAGCAGGCAAGCGTCGTCGGGCGAGTGGGGTCCATGCGGTGGACGAGGTCGTTCAGCACATGGTGGTTGTCCAGCATGTCGGCCTTGTCCTTGGTCGAGATCGTGATCTCGTTGGAGAGGCCCCACACGCAAATCGACGCGTGGTTGTAGTTCTGGACGATGAGCTCGTGCATCTGGTCGAGAGTGTTCTGGCGGCCGTTGGGCAGGTGCTCCGAGATGTAGGGGATCTCGGCCCACACGACGAGGCCGGCCTCGTCGCAGGCGTCATAGAACACCTGGTTGTGCTGGTAGTGCGCGAGGCGGACGGTGTTCGCGCCGATCTCCTTGATGAGCTCGATGTCCTCGAGGTGCTGCTCGGGCGTGAGCGCGTTGCCGATGCCCTTGCGGTCCTGGTGGCGAGAGACGCCGCGCAGCGGGTAGGAGCGCCCGTTGAGGAAGAAGCCCTCGTTCGCATCGATGTGGAAGCTGCGCACGCCGAAGCGGGCGGACACCTCGTCGAGGGCGGCGCCATCGGCGCCGACGAGCGTCAGGCGCGCGGTGTAGAGGTAGGGGTCCTCCACGCCATCCCAGCGGTGCACGGCCGCGATGGGCAGCGTGACGTCGGTGCCCTCGCCGGAGGCAACCACGTTGCCCGCGGCGTCCACGAGCTCGACGCGCACCGTGGCGTCGGCCGCAGCAGGCCCGTCGACCCAGGACTCGACCTGGACCTGGGCGTCCGCGTCGCCGTCGGCGATATGGGGGGTGACCTTGAGGCCCGGGGTACCGTAGTAGTCGAGCGCGAAGTGCGTCGCGGAGCAGACGAGCAGCTTCACGTCGCGGTAGATGCCGCCGTAGAAGGTGAAGTCGGCCTTCTGGGGGTAGACGCGGTCGTTCTTCGAGTTGTCGACGGTGACCTTGAGGTCGTTCGTGCCGGCGACGATCTCGTCGGTCACGTTGACGCGGAAGGTCGAGTAGCCGCCGTCGTGGTGGCAGACGGCCTTGCCGCCAAGCTCCACGTCGGCCGTGGCGTTCACGCCGTCGAACTGCAGGTAGACGACCTGCGTGGCGGGGTCGAACGCCGGCGCCTCGAAGGTGCGCTCGTAGGTGCAGGTGCCGCGCCAGTAATCGTTGCCGCCGTCCTGGCCGTCGACGGCGTTCCAAGTGTGGGGCACGTCGACCGTGACGGGGGCATCGCCCGGCTTGGTGAACTCCCAGCCCTCGTTGAGGTTGATGTAGGTGCGCATGGTGTTGGGTCCTTACTCGAAGAATCCGAAGTAGTCGTGGGCGTTGTTGTAGCAGATGTCCTCGACGATGCCGCCCAGGTAATCCTCGTCCTCGGGCAGGCGACCCAGCTCGACCCACTCGCCGATCGTGTGGCACAGGACGCGGCGGAAGTACTCGTGGCGCGGGTAGCTGAGGAAGCTGCGCGAGTCAGTGAGCATGCCGGTGAAGTTGCCCAGCAGGCCCTGCTCGGCAAAGGTGGTGATCTGCTTCTTCATGCCGGAGAACGTGTCGTTGAACCACCAGGCGTTGCCGAACTGGATCTTAGGCTTGGCAGGCGAGCACTGGAAGGCGCCCGCGAGCGAGGCGAGGCCGAGCCAATCGGCGTCGTTCAGGCTGTAGAGGATGCACTTGGGCAGCCCGTCGGCCTGCTCGGCGGCGTCGAGGAGGCACTTGATCTGGTAGACCATGTCGGGCTGGTCGCCCACGGTGTCGAAGCCCGCGTCCACGCCGAGCTTCTCGAAGTTCTTCGACGAGTCGTTGCGGAAGCAGTTCATGTGGAGCTGCAGCGTCCAGCCGCGGCGCTCGTACTCGCCCATGAGGAAGAGCGTGAGGGCGGTCTGGTAGGCCGCGGCCTCGGAGGCGGAGCAGCCCTCCTCGTTGAGCGCGCGGCAGACGATCTCGTCGACCTGCTCATCGGTGGCGGGGCAGAACACGAAGGAGTTCATGCCGTGGTCGGCCAGGCGGCCGCCGACCTCGTGGAAGTAGTCGAGGCGCTGGCGCGCGGCGGCCTTCAGGGACTCCCAGTCGGTGACCTCGGTGCCCGAGACCTCAGAGAG
>NZ_DAWEMK010000070.1:6382-9141 GCF_052362415.1 Paratractidigestivibacter sp.
AGCTTGTCGCAGTAGTCGGCGAAGCCCGCGGCGCTGATGTTCATGAGGCCGTCGGGGCGGAAGGTCGGCAGGACCTTGAAGCCGTTGTCGGCCTCCTCGGCGGCGAGGAGCTTGTGGTAGGCGAGGTCGCTCGCCGGGTCGTCGGTCGTGCAGACGCACTTCACGTTCATGCGCTGGATGAGGCGCTTGGCGGTGAAGTCCGGCGTGGCCAGAAGCGCGTTGGCGCGCTCCCAGATCTCCTCGGCGTTCTTGCGGCAGATGGTGAGGTCGATGCCAAAGAAGCGGCGGAGCTCCAGGTGGCTCCAGTCGTAGATCGGGTTGCCGATGGCGCGCTCGACGGCGTCGACGAAGGCCAGGTACTTGGCGTGGTCGTCGTCGCCGCGGATCACGGACTCGGGCGTGCCGTTCGCGCGCATGAGGCGCCACTTGTAGTGGTCGCCGAAGCCGTTGTCGTAGAGCCAGACCTGGGCGAGGTTCTCGTAGCTCTTGTTCTCGTAGATCTCAGCGGGAACGAGGTGGCAGTGGTAGTCGATGATCGGCATCTTCTCCGCGTGGCAGTGGTAGAGCTTGCGCGCCCACTCGGTGTTCAGCAGGAAGTCGTCGCCCAGAAGCATGCTACTCGCCGTCCTTCACGATGTCGCCGACCTTGCCCAGGGCCTCCCAGACGCCGTTGATGTAGGCGATGCCGAGGGCGCGGTCGTAGAGGCCGTAGCCCGGGCGGCCGGTCTCGCCCCAAATCATGCGGCCGTGGTCCGGGCGCATGTAGCCGTCGAAGCCGTTCTTGTGGAGCATGCTCATCATGCGGACGAGGTCGAGCGAGCCGCAGTTCGTGGGGTGCGGAGCCTCATAGAAGTCCTTGTTGCCGGGGACCTCGGGGCTGATGTACTTGATGTTGCGCATGTGCACGAAGTGGATGCGGCCGCGGGCGGAGAACTCGTCGAGGATGTCGTAGACGTTGTTCGCGGGGTCCTCGGCGATGGAGCCGCAGCACAGGGTGATGCCGTTGTAGGGGGTGTCGACCGCGTTGCAGATCCAGTCGAGGTCGTCGCGGTTCTTGACGATGCGCGGCAGGCCAAAGATGGAGTACGGGGGATCATCGGGGTGGATGGCCATCTTTACGTCGCACTTCTCGCAGGTCGGCATGATGGCCTCGAGGAAATAGACGAGGTTCTCGCGGAGCTTGGCCTCATCGATGTCCTTGTACGCGTCGAGAAGGGCGCGGACCTGGGTCAGGCGCTCGGGCTCCCAGCCGGGCAGGGTGAAGTCGCCGGAGCCGCTGGAGACGCGATCGATGATCTCCTGCGGGTCGTCGGGGATGTTTGCCTTGACGAAGGCGAGGGTCTTCGAGCCGTCGGGCAGGGTGTAGTCGAGGTCGGACTTGACCCAGTCGAAGACGGGCATGAAGTTGTAGCAGATGCACTTGATGCCCTCGGCGGCGAGGTTCTCGATGGTCTGTTTATAGGCCTCGATGTGGGCGTCGCGGGTGGGCAGGCCGATCTTGATGTCGTCGGAGACGTTGACGGACTCGATGCACTCGAGCTTCAGGCCGGCGGCCTCGACCTGCTCGCGCAGGGCGTGGATGCGCTCGCGGGGCCAGACCTCGCCCGCGGGGATGTCGAAGAGCGTGCCGACGATGCCGGTGCAGCCCGGGATCTGGGCGATCTGCTGAAGGGTGATCTTCTCGGACTCGGGTCCGTACCAACGGAAACTAAGCTGCATGTGTTGGGTTCCTTATCTCTAGCGCGGGGATAGCCCCGCGTTTTTGCGGGCAGTATGGGGAAGCGCGCGGGAGGGACCCGGTCGTGGGGCCCTCCCGTGCGCTGCCTTACAGGTTTAGAGGTACTTGTGGATGGTCGCGCGAACGGCGCCGGGGCCTGCGAGCATCTCGAGCAGGTAGCCCTCGATCTTCTCGCCGAGGCCTGCCTTGTAGAGGTCGAGGGTGAAGATCTCGGTGTTCGAGAGGATCGGCGCGGCGGCCGCGTGAACGGCGTCGGCGTCGGCGGCGCCCAGCTTGAGGTCGGCGACGCGGGCCTGGAGCTCGGCGAGCAGCGGGTCGGGGCTGCACTCGAAGGCGTTGCCCTCGTCGTCGACGGCGGTGAGGTAGCGCAGCCAGCCGGCGATGGTCAGCGGGATGTAGGTGAGGCCGCTCACGTCCTTGCCGGCGGCGAGGTAGGCGTTCAGGGTGTGGCCATAGCGGATGGCGACCTTCTGGGAGGTGTCCGTGGCGATGCGCTGCGGGGCGTCGGGCAGGGACTTGTTGACGAGGCGCTCGCTGGTGAGCTCGTCGATGAAGGCCTGTGGGTCGATGACCTTGGGGTCGACGACCACGGGCAGGTCCTCGTCGTAGCCGAGGTGGTGGACCAGGGAGGCGAGGTCGGCGTCCTCCATCTCCTTCCAGATGCGGTCATAGCCGAGCAGGCAGCCGAAGACGGCGAGGCAGGTGTGCAGCGGGTTCAGGCACGCGGTGACCTTCATGGTGTCGGCGCGCTCGGCGGTCTCGCGGTCGCAGAGGATCACGCCGCCCTCGTCGAGGGCGGGGCGGCCGTTGGGGAAGGAGTCCTCGATGACGAGGTAGTGGCAGGCCTCGGTGTTCGCGAAGCCGGCGAAGGTCGGGCCCGCGGTCTTGATCAGGCCGAGGTCCTCCCAGCCCTGAGACTCCAGCGCGGACTCGGTCTCGGGCGAGGGGTTCGGGGTGATGCGGTCGATCATGGACCAGGGGAAGCTCACGCGGGACTCGTCGCCCACGTAGTCGACGAAGC
>NZ_DAWEMK010000071.1:0-9097 GCF_052362415.1 Paratractidigestivibacter sp.
ATCTACGAGAGCCAGTTCGCCCCGGCGGAGTAGGGCGGCGGGGCAGGGGGCGGGGGCGCAGAAACTCCGGCGTCCAGTTTCATGACGGGGCGTACCGCGCAGAATCCTGGATGCCCAGCCCCAAGGCGCCCGCACGCGCGCAGAATCCTGGATGCCCAGCTCCAAGGCGCCCGCACGCGCGCAGAATCCTGGACGTTCAGCCCCGCAGCAAGAAGTTCCGCGCAGAAACCCGCGCCCCCAGCCCGCGCGCGCAGCTGAGGGCGCGGGTTTCTGCGCGCATCACGGCCAGTGGGCAATCAAGAAGGACTGAGCGTCAGTATTCCTGCGCATCAACTCTGACGAGACAGGCCGGCGAAGCTGAGCTTCAGGGTTTCTGCGCGGCCTTCTCCCTGCGCGATGGTTCCTTGGCGCGGAGTCAACTTAAAGGGTTGGCCGATTGCCCATGGCCGGCCAGCGCCGGCGGTCCGCCCCACAAGCCGGACGATTCCGCCGGGAAGCTGACAACCTTTCACCAGTTCATCCATTTCCGAATTCGCCAAGAAGAAATCCCAGCTCAGTGGACTGCGCTATTTCCGAAGGAAGAGATGGTGAAAGGTTCTGAACCCCACCAACGACGATCGTCCCCTCCCCTTTCTTCGCGTCTCCACAAAATGCTCCTTGAAACAACCGGGCGATTTAGGTACCATAATTATTCGCGCGCCGGCATAGCTCAGTTGGTAGAGCACCGCTCTCGTAAAGCGGGGGTCATCGGTTCGAGTCCGATTGCCGGCTCCAGTTGCTCGCAAAGCCAGGGAATTCGTTCCCTGGCTTTTTTCATGGCCCTGTTGGATATGCACAAGCCGCGCAGGATCAACAGGGGCCCGATGATGCGTAGATAAAAAATGCTGGGGGATAAGCCCCCAGCGCTTGGAGGTAGCCGTGACGGCTACCGATATTCTTGTAACATGCCCCACTTTGCCTGACAAGAGGCGGCTCTATGGCCCGAAGGAAGGCCAATATGCGAAGACCGTCAGCCCCCTCCGTTTGCACGGCGATGATCTTAAGCGACCAGAATCGCCTTAACTCCGCAGCGCCGAGCACGCGCCCTGCGCCCAAGGGCTTCAGCCCGTGACCAGCTCCCCCTCAGGCCTCCTCGAGCATTGCGCAACCCCTTTGAAGTGCGGAAACGCGACGCTTATACAGATACCTTAAAGAGCATACTTCCTTCAACCGGCGCGCCGCGGAGAAGGGAGCCACCATGAGAAAGCCCGCAGCGGATAAGCTCATGCAGAGGGTCGGCGTCGCGGTCGTCACAGGCGCGGTCCTGCTGTCCCAGGTACCGGCTCAGGCGATCGCCTCGGAGGCGGGCTCCTCGGCCGCGCCCCAAACCGCGTCCCAGGCCTCCGCACAATCCGAGCCCCAGCAGCAGTCCGACTCCGCGAACCCGCCCGAACCCCCCTCCGGCGGCGTCGCGACCGACCGCGGCGGCGGAAACATCTCCGTCGACGGTGGCACGATCTCGATCGAGGGCTCGGGCTCCCCCATCGTCTACTCCACGGGAGACATCGAGGTCAGCGATGTGACCGGCACGGCCTCCGAAAGCCAGCTCGTGGGCATGGAGGGCCTGAAAACGGTCCTCATCCGGAACTCGACGCTCTCGAGCTCGCAGACGGGCAAGACGGCGAGCGACCCCGTGGCCGACGGGGTGATCATCTACCAGTCGACCTCCGGCGACGCCGAGTCCACCACCGGCGAGGCCGCGACGTTCCAAGCCGTCGACTCTAAGCTCTCGAGCGCGATCCAGTCCGGCTCCATGTTCTACCTGACCAACACCTCCGCCGACGTCGTGCTCAAGAACACCGAGCTCGACTTCGCCTCCTCGGCGGCGCGCCTCCTCTACGCCGCTGGAAACGACGCGAACAACTGGGGCCAGGCCGGCAGCAACGGAGCGACCGTCAAGTTCACAGGCATCGGCCAGCAGCTCGCGGGCGACGTCGTGGCGGACACGATCTCCTCTGTCGACCTCCACCTGACCGAGGGCACAACCTGGGCAGGCGCCGCGTCCATCGAGCAGAACGCCGCAGGCTCGACCTCCGATGCGCCCATGACAGTCAACATCGACGGCAGCTCCCAGTGGACCGTGACGGCAGACTCGACCGTGAGCTCCCTCAACGTCGCAGAAGGCGCCAAGGTGGTCGACGCGGACGGAAAGACGGTCACCATCGTCGCCGGCGGCCAGACCGTCGTCCAGGGTGACTCAGGCCTAACCGTGACCGTCACAGGCCCCTACTCGACCGACTACGACGCCTCGGAGGCCGGTAGCCTGACGAGCGAGGCAATTGACCGCACGGCCTACGACGACGCCTTCGGAACGGATGTGGACGACGCCTCGAGCGACGACGAGAAGGACGCTGCCAGCCAAGCCTCGACGACATCCGACACAGACTCCGGCTCCTCCTCTGACGCCGAGAAGGGCTTCTTTGCCCAAGTCGTGGACTGGCTCAAGTCGCTCTTCGGGATGTAGGCGCGCGCAAAGGGCGCGCAGGGGCGCACGGCGCCCTTACAGAAATAGGGCCGGCGACGGGATCCATCCCCCGTCGCCGGCCCTTCTTCGCGGCGCTCATCGTCCGCACGTGCTCCGTCGCCGCGCTCCCGCGTCGTTCCCTACAGCAGCCGCAGGACCCCGCGCACGAGGCGCTCGAAGTCGTCGGCGTGCTTCTCGGCCTCGGCGACGACGCTCTGGTGATCGACGCCGGGGGCGCCCGCCTCGTTGGCGGCGAGCGTGAGCCCGAGGACGTTCATCTCGAGCGCCTTGGCCATGATGACCTCGCAGACCGTGCTCATGCCCACGTAGCTCACGCCGAGGGTGCGCAGCATCGCGGTCTCGGCCGGGGTCTCGAAGCAGGGCCCAAGCATGCCGGCGTAGACGCCCTCCTCCACGGAAATCCCCAGGTCGTCCGCGACGCCGCGGGCGATGGTGCGCAGGTAGGGGGAGTACGCGTCGTTCATGTCCACGAAGGGCGTGTCCACGTCGCGGAGCTCGGCCCACTCGGCGAGCGGGTTGCGGCCCGTGAGGTTGATCTGGTCGGTGAGGATGCCCAGGCCCTTGTGCGCGTTGCCCGGCACGCAGCCCGTCGCGCAGGCAAAGATGATGTCGCGGCAGCCCAGGTGATGCGCGTGGCGCACGAGCGCGGTGACCTCGGCCGCGCTGTAGCCTTGGTACAGGTGGATGCGGCCAGGGTACACGACCACGGGGACGTCGTCCACGGTGCCCACGAGCGCCTCGAAGGTGTGTCCCTCGATGGGCGTGGCGTCGCCCGGGAAGCCCTCGATGTCGTGGTAATCGATGCGGCGGACGGCCTTGACCAGGCCCTTGAGGTGGCCGAGGCCCGTTCCGAGCACGATGGCGACGGGATGCTCGACGGACGGCTTGACGTTCTTCACGGTGTCTTCGGTGACCACGCAGATCCCCTCCTTGGCGAGCAGGCGGGCGCACACGCCCATGCCTGCCGTTAGCGTTCCGGTATAGGTACCATCGTAGACCAGCCCGACGCCGCACGACGGGCTTTTTGCCTTCAGCACGGCGAGCGGTACCTCAGCGCGCTGAGCTGCGGCGCATTCGGCCCTCGCGCCATCGGCGAACGCACGGGTCACGTCTGTGCCGCCCTTGAGCAGCACACGCTCCCCCACCTGCTCGGCCGGCGGTCGCGGACAAGAAAGCCCCGCGGCCCTCTCGGGGCACACGGGGCAGACCTGGTTCTTCTTTGTGAGCTCGATAACCTCGGCGCACGGCTTGGATCCCCCGTCGTAGCGGACGGGCTCCCCGAGCAGGCATGCGCTGACGGCCAGACGCACCTTAGACCGCCAGCGAGCCAATCTGAATGGTGGCCTTAGAGAGGAGCTCGTTGCAGTAGGCCGTCCACTCGGAGGATATCTGGCTGGAAGCGGTGCTGTACTTGGACTGCGCGACGTAGTAGGCGGCCTGGGCGGCAGCGTAGGTCGCGGAGTCGCTCTTCACCTCGTAGGAGGCCAGGGCCTTGGCGTAATCGCCGTCCTGGCTCTTCCAGGTGTTGTTGTCGGCGTCCCACTCGTCGCCGGCGAGGCCGATGATGTACTGGGCGTAGTCGGCGGTCGGGGTGTCCTCAGCGCCGTCGGCCGGCTTGGTCGGGGCGGTCGGCTGGTCGGGGACCTGGGTGCTCACCACGGAGTCGCGCAGCTTGCTCATGACGGCGGACTGCTTGATGGTGTCCTTGGCGGTGTCCTCGTCGATGTTGTACTGAGAGGCGATCTGCGAGTAGTCGCTCGAGCCGAACATCTTGTTCGCGTACTGGTCGACCTCGTCGTCGGAGACGGTGATGTTCTGGTTGCCGGCAGCGTCGAGAACGATCTGGTTGCGCGCGTACGAGATCACGTCGGTGGCGGCGGGGACGGTGTAGTTGCCGTCGGAGTCTGCGAACTTGTCCACGCTGCCGTTCTGCGCGAGCACCTCGCGGGCGGTGACCTTGTTGGTCTTGCCGTCGTAGGTGTACTCGGCGATCGTGGAGTCGAGCTGATCGGACGTGAGCTTCGTGGTCCCGTTCAGCGAGAAGGACGTGGACCCGCCGCCCAGCAGGAAGTGGCCGCAGAGCACGCCCACGACCACAGCGGCGACGACGCACACGATGAAGACGGGCAGGCCGACGGTGGGCAGGGGCTTCTTGGCGGAATCGGACTTGGAGGTGTGCTTGTCGGCGTGCTTCTGCGCCGGCTCGGGGGCCTCGGGCTTGGCGGCGTCCTTCGCGGGCTCCTGGGGCTCGGTGAGCTCGTCGTGGTTTTCCTTGGTATCGGGCATGTTCCTATCCCATCTGTTCGCATCGAAAACTAGTCAGACCCTAGGAATTTACTCCCCGGGTCTTTAGGTTTACTGAAGGGCGCTACTTGCAGGCCTCGGCGATCTGGGCGCTGAAGGTCTTGATGTAGCCGGAGCCGTTGGAGGCGTCGAAGGCCACGCGCTCGGCGAGCGCGGAGCGGGTCGCGTCGGAGACCTCGCCGTGGGCGAGGTCCAGCAGCGCCGCGAGCATGTCGCGGTACTCAGCGTCGCCGTGGTAGCACTGGATCGCCTCGTCGAGCAGCGGCCAGGCGGCGTCGGAGCGCTCGGCAGACGTCGCGCCATAACGGCACAGAAAGACGAACGCGGCCAAGCGGACCGTCGCCGAGTCGTCGTCGAAGAGCGACTCCTCCGCTCCGTCGAAGGCGCCGGAGAGGTCCGCCGCGTTGTCGGCGCACAGCTCGGAGAGCGCCGTGAGGATCTCCCAGCGGGTCTGGGCCTCAGGGCGCTCGAGGGTCTCCACGAGCTGATCGATGTGGCCGACGAGGCGCGACGGGTCGGCCTTGGAGACGAGCGCGAGCTTGTGGGCGACCTCCTGGCGGCGACGGCGTCCCGTGCCCTGGAGCTCCTTGAAGAGCGCTTCGATCTGCGCGTTGGCGTTGGTGGCCTCTGCCATTGTTTATCCTCCTATGTGATGTGCGATGTTTTGTGCGATGCGGCGCCGCGGGGCGCGGTTCGGGCTTGGGCCCGGGGCGGACGCGGCGGGGCGGGTGGACTGGGGCGCTAGCGGCCCTTCTTCGCGTCCTTGCCCGCGGCCATAGTGCTCATGAGCTCAGGCTCCGGCGCGCCGTCGCGGCGGGCCCTGCGGGCGGCCTCGGCGGCCTCGGGGTCCTTGGCACGGCGGACGTGGTCCTTGTTCACGCAGAAGGCGGTGTCGGCCTTCTTCCACGGGCCGACGGACTCGCCGAAGGTCATCTTCATGCCGGCGAGCGTGCCCGCCATGACGCCGAACACGAGCATGACCAGCATAAAGAGCCCCGTGAGGCAGACCACGGCAGTGAGCAGCGCGCCGGCCGCGAGCACGACGACGTTCATGCGGATGTACTCGCCGCGCGTCACGCAGCGCTTGGCGAGGATATCGCCTGCGCCGACGCCCGCGAAGATCCCGAAGAACAAGAAGAGCAGCGCGATGACCGCGCCGGCAAAGCCGAGGTCCACGGGCTAGTCCTCCCCGTGGCAACAGCAGTGGTGTCCGCCGTCCCCGTGGCCGTGGCCGTGGCCCTCGCCATGGCCGCCGCAGCAGCCCTCGCCGTGGCCGTGGCCCTCGCCGTCGTGATGGCCGCCGCAGCAGCCCTCGCCGTGGCCCTCGCCGTCGTGATGGCCGCCGCAGCAGCCGCCGTCGTGGCCGCCGCAGCCGCAGCCGTCCTCGTCGCCGTCGAGCAGCGACCAGTCGAGGCCGGCCGCCGCGGCGTCGGCCTCCTCGGCGTACAGCAGCGTGAGCGCCTGGGTGCCCATGCGCGCGCCGCCGACCTGGCAGAGCGTGTCGAAGAGCGCGAAGGCGGTCTCGGCGCCCGGGAGCGCCAGCTCGGCGTCCTGGGCGGAGCGCAGCGCGAGCGCGATGTCCTTGCGCAGGTGCTCAGCCATGAAGCCGGGCTTGTAGTCGCCGTCGAGGGACTTCGGCGCGAGGCTCGCGGAGGCGCCGGAGCCGCCGGTGCCGCTCGCCATGAGCTCGAGGACCTTGTGGGGGTCGACGTGGCCCTGCTCGGCGAGGGCAAGCGCGTCGGCGTAGCCCACCATGCAGGAGGCGAGGCTCACCTGGTTGCAGAGCTTCGCGGTCTGGCCGGCGCCGGGGGCGTCGAAGTAGAAGAACTTCTTGCCGAAGGTCTGGAGGATGGGAAGCACCGGGGCCGCCTGGGCCTCGGTCGCGCCGAGGATCAGCGTGAGGGTGCCCGCCTCGGCGCCCGCCTGGCCGCCCGTGACGGGGCAGTCGAAGGCGTGCTTGTCCTCGATCTCGGCGGCGTCATGGATGTCGCGGGCGAGCTGCGGGGAGCTCGTGGTGAGGTCGATGAGGTAGGCGCCCTTCCGCGTGGCGCGGATGAGGCCGTCGGAGGCCAGGTAGACGTCCTCGACGTCCGTCGGGTAGCCGACCATGGTAAAGACGACGTCGGCCTCGCGGGCGGCGTCGGCCGCCGAATCGGCCCAGTGCGCGCCGCGCGCCAGGAGCGCCTCGGCCTTGGACTTCGTGCGGTTGTGGACGGTGACGTCGTAGCCGGCGTCGAGGATGTGGCCGCAGATCGCGGCGCCCATGATGCCGGTGCCGATGAAGGCGACCTTGGTGTGGTGGGGGGAGATCGTGGTGCTCATTCGTGCCTTTCTATCGATGACGAAAAGGGACTGTCCCTTTTCGTCATTTGCTGCGGACCTTGCGGGCGAGGCGGTCGGTGAAGCTCAGGCTCTCGCGGCGGTCCTTGCCCCAGAACACGCAGGCGACCATGCCGGGGCCGACGTGCGCGCCGATGACGGGAGAGACCGAGCTGAAGATGATGGGCATGTCCGCGCAGCCGGGCTCCTTTCGGAGCTGGTCGGCGAGCCAGTAGGCGTCCTTCTCGGCGTCGGCGGAGACGATGCCGACGGGCATCGGCACGCCGCCCATGTCCTCGTTCGTCAAGTGGTTGGCCTTGAAGTCGGCGATGATCGCGCGCAGGGCCTTCTTGCGCCCGCGGCACATGCCGCGCAGCGTGAGGGCGCCGTTGAGGTCGTAGGAGAGCTCGGGCTTGATGTCGAGCTTGCCGCCCACGGTGGCCGCCGCTGGCGGGATGCGCCCGCCGCGCGCCAGCGCGTCGAAGCTGTCGAGCGTAAAGAAGCCCTGGATGTAGTAGCGCGCCTCCTCGGCCCACTCGACGAGCTCCTTGGCAGTGAGGCCGTTGCCCGCCTGGTGCACCGCCTCGATGGCCAAAAGCTCGGCCGCCGCCGACGGGCAGAGGTTGTCGACCACGTAGAGCTCGAAGCCGGGGTGGTTCTCGCGCACCATGTCCGCGGCCGTGCGGGCCGCGTCGATGGAGGACGAGAGGCCGCGCGTGAAGCCGAGGTAGACGGTCGGCGTGCCCTTGGCTGCCGCCGCCTCGAAGACCTCGAGGTAGTGGCCGGGCGTGATGGCCGACGTCGTCGCGACCTCGCCGGCGCGCATGCGGCCGTAGAAGTCGGACGGGCTCATGGTCTGCCAGAAGTCGTCGAGGTGCTCCTCCCCTCCCATGACGAAGGGGAAGCTCACGACCTCGACGCCGAGGGCGCGGACGACCTCGGGCGCGAAGTCGGCGCACGAGTCGACGATGATGTGCACATTGGGCTGCGAGTGATAAGCGCGGCCCAGGCGCGCAGCCTCCTGCGATGCCTGGGCATTTGAGTTGCTAAGTTGTTCGTCCTCTTGGACGGTCTGATCGCTCAAAGGTGAATCCCTACTCCTCGTTCTCCTCGATCTTGGGCTTGATGATACCGTACCCGCCGTTCTTGCGGTGGTAGATGACGTTGATAAGCCCAGTTGTCGCGTTTGTGAACACATAAAAATCGTGTCCGAGCAGGTCGGTCTGGACGAGTGCCTCCTCCTCGGTCATGGGCTTGAGGTCGATGACCTTCTCGCGCACGAGCTGGTCGTCGGCGTCCTCGTCGGGAGCGGGCTCGATGAGGGAGGCGAGGTCCTCGGCGCTCACAGGGGCGGCGTGCGCGACGCGGGCGCGCTGACGGCGGTCGACGACGCGGGTCTTGTACTTGCGCAGCTGGCGGGTGACCTTCTCGGCCGCCTCGTCGATGGCAGAGTACATGTCGTCGGAGGAAGCGACGACGCGGACGACGTTGTCGCGGACAAAGACGGTGACCTCGCAGGCGCGGCGCTCGGGGTTGGAGGGGTTCTTGTCGACGCGGAGCACGACGTCGCAGCTCATGGGACTGATGTCGAAGACCTTAAGGGCGTTGCCGACCTTCTCTTGCACATGATCGCGCAGGGCGTCAGAGACGGTGACCTTGCGGCCGGAGATCTTGATGTCAACCATAAAAGCCTCCTTACGTATGCCTACGCGGGCCCGGCGAGAACACCGTGCCCGCGTCATGTACTTAACATACCCAGAACCCGCGCCCTAAACCGGCTCGCACGAAGAAGGCTGGCGAGAGGCTGCGTTTATTCGGTGGGCGCAGGGGCGGCCACGGCGGCAGGGGTCGCGGCAGGAGCGGCAGCGGCAGCGGCGTCGGGGGCGGCCGTTGCGGCGGCATCGGGGGCGGCAGCGGGGGCAGCGGTGATCCCTTGGAGCATGGACGCGC
>NZ_DAWEMK010000072.1:0-1714 GCF_052362415.1 Paratractidigestivibacter sp.
GGGGTTCGACGCCGCCAGGCGCGCGCCCTGCGCGGCGGCGCCCGACATGACGGCGCGCGTGTAGAGCAGGCACGCGGGCTGCACGAGCAGCGCCACGACGAGGAACAGAACGGGGATGAGCACGGCCGCCTCCACACTCGCCTGCCCCTCCTCGCCCATAGGCGCCGGCATCGGGCGGCGCCTCAGAAGGCCATGATGTCCTTGAGCGCGCGCACGACGCCCGCGGCGGTGTTGTGCGTCGCGGCCTCGGACGCGAGCGCGAGGAGCCTCCCGTCCCGGGCGGCGCGCCACAGGGCCCCCATCCCCAGGCAGACCGCGGCCAGGGCCATGGCCACCAGCAGGAACTCGACCGTCGACTGGCCGCTCACGGATGACCGTCGACGAGCTCGCGGGCCAAATCGTCCGCATCGAACCTCCATGTGAGCACCTCGCTTTCGCCCTCGCGGACCCTCTTGACCACGCACACCTCGGACCAGTCGCCGCCATAGGCCACGCACCCCCAGGAATCTCCCAGGACCCCCAAGTAGCCCGATCGCGTGAGCACGCAGTCGCCCCTGCCCGCGTATCGCTCGAGCACGCGGGCCGCCGCGTCCGGGACGTCGCCCCGGACGGGCTCGGATGCGCCCGGGGTACCGAGAGCCTCCCCGAGCAGGGCGGCCGACGCCCCCGTCTCTCCCGCCGCGTCATCGCGCGCCCCTTCCCCAGAGCCCACCGAGCGCGCGTCGCCGCAGCGAACGGCCGCCGCAGCGACGGCGAGGGCCGCCGCGAGGGCGAGCGCCGCCCATGCCGCGGCGGCGCGGGGCCGGCGCCCCCTTCCGCTCACAGGGAGTTGATGCCATCGGCGATCGCATTCCAAAGCTCAGTGACCTTGCCCCTGAACGCCACGATGGCGATGATGGCTATGACCACGAGCACGCCGACCAGGATCGCGTACTCGGTCGTGCCCTGGGCGCGCTCGTCGCGCGCGAACTCCCGGAGCTTGCCCGCGTTCTCCCAGCAAAGCACCATTGCCTCTGCGAATCTCTCCATTTCTCGTTCCCTTCTTCTATGCCCCGCCGCCCCACAGGGCGGCCCTTACCCCAGCCGGAGCGCGCCTCCCAGAAGCGGCCCCAGGATCGCCAGCAGCATCGCCGGCACGATGAGCGTCCCGAGCGGGATGAGCATCTTCACCGGGACGCGCTCGATCTCCTCCTCGACGAGCGAACGCTGCTCGTCGCGCATGACCTGCGCCTGGCGCTCGAGCGACTCCGCCAGCGGCGAGCCGAACGCGAGGGACTCGCACACCACGGAGCCGAACCGCGCGAGCTCGGGGGCGCCGAGCTCGCCGGCTACCGCCTCGAAGGCCTCCTCGCGCGTCGCGGCGCCGATCCTCCACGAGAGAAGGGCGTGCGCGAGCCCGCGGGCCAGGGCGTCACCATAGCTCGAGCAGTACAGCTCGAGCGACGAGTCGAACGAGAGCCCCGCGGAGAGCCCGAGCACGACGACGTCGATCATGACCGGCATCTGCTCCAGGCACTCCTTCCTCGCACGCGCCTGCTCGCCGCCGCGCCGGGCACGCTCGAGCACGGGCGAGAGGAGCCCCGTAAGCTCGTCCGCGACGCCCAGACCCAAGGCCTCGCGGGACGCCCCTCCAGCGGTGACCGCCAGGCACGCCGAGGCGGCGGACGCGGCGGCGAGGGCGCAGGCGAGCCCGCCCGCCATCAGAGGACCTTCC
>NZ_DAWEMK010000072.1:1724-9061 GCF_052362415.1 Paratractidigestivibacter sp.
GGACCTTCCCTACGAGGCGGCGGATGATGGCGACCGCCGTCGCGTCGAGCGCCGCCGCCACAAGGACGCAGCCCGTCCCCGCCGGCGTGCAGAGCCCCTCTTGGAAGTCGGGGGAGATCGCCGCCAGCAGGCAGACCATGACGGCGGGCAAAAGGCACACTACCCGCACGGACATCCTGACCTGCGCGGTCTTCACCGCGAGCAGGCGCTCGAACTCGCCTTGCCGCTCCACGAGCACGGCGGAGCGCTGGAAGAGGCCCCGAAGCGGGCTGCCCGTGCGGTGCGAGATCACGAGCGCCGTGGAGAGGAGCCCCGCCCCAGGGGCCTCGAGCTCCCGCGAGAGGGCGGCGAGCGCCTCCTCGGTCGACATCCCGCAGCGCAGGCGCAAGCCGAGCCGGGCGAACGCCTCTCCCACAGCGCCGCCCACGTGCGCCCCCGCGTACTCCGCCGCCTGCACGAGCGTCATCCCCGCGCCTATCGCCACCGCCAAGGTGCGGAACACCGCCGGCATGGCCTTGGCCGCCTCACGCCGCAGCGCCTCGGCGCGGCGCGAGGCGGCGAGGGGAACGCCGGCGAGGAGCCCCGCGACGCAGACCGGGAGCATGAGCCATGACCCGAAGAGCGCCGAGGCCAGGATCCCCGCGCCCACGGCCGCGAGCACGAGCGCGCTAGCCGCCTCGCCCTCGTCGAGCCCAGCTCCCGCCGCGCCCGTCCGCGACGCCGCCCAGCGGGCGCACTCGCGCCAACCGGGCAACGCGAGCAGGGCGGACGCAGCGCGGCTCGCACCCAGGGCCCTGAGCAGCTCCGACGCACGCCGCAGCGCGCTTCTTGCCGCGCGCTCGGCGGCGAGAGGGGCGGCGTCCCCTCTCCCGGTCAGGCTCCGCGCGAGCGCCGCTGAGGACGCGGCCACCGCTAAGAGAAGGACCGCCTCCATCGCTCCACCTCCCCCTTGTCCAAGATCCCCACCTCGATGCCCTCCTCGATGAACGCGGGTTCCCGCTCGAGGTCCCACGCGCCCTCCCCGAGCCGGTACCGAACGCAGGTCGCGAGCTCGACTCCCCCGCCCTCGGCGCGGCCCACCTCCGCGAGCTCGGTTATGGCGCGCGACCCGTCCTTGAGCCTGCGCGACATCACGATGAGGTCGAGCGCCGTCGCCACCTGCTCGCGGATGATGTCGGGGGGAAGGTCCATCCCGAAGCGTGCCATGAGGACGAGCCGCACGACGGTCTCGTCCGGGGTGCCCGCGTGCAGCGTGGTCAGGCTGCCGTCATGGCCGGTGTTCATGGCCTGAAGCATGTCGATGCACTCCTCCCCGCGGACCTCGCCCACGACGATCCGGTCGGGGCGCATGCGCAGCGCGTTCTTCACGAGCTGGCGGATGGTCACGGCTCCCACGCCCTCGATGGACGCGTCCTGCGCCTCGAGCCTCACCACGTTGGGGTGAGCGTCGAAGCGGAGCTCGGCGGAGTCCTCGATGGTCACGATGCGCTCCCCCACGGGAATCTCGCACGAGAGCGCGTTGAGCAGGGTCGTCTTGCCCGATCCCGTTCCGCCCGAGACCGCGATCCCTTGCCGGCACACCACTGCCCAGCGGAGCAGCTGCGCGTACCATGCGGGCAGCGCCCCCAGGCCGACGAGCGTATCGAGCGAGCGGATGGAGTCCGTGAACTTGCGGATGGTCACCGACGGGCCGTCGATCGCCACGGGCCGCGCCACGGCGTTCACGCGGTCGCCGTTGGCCAGGCGCGCGTTCACGATGGGGCTCGACCGGTCGAGCCTGCGGCCCAGGGGCGCGAGGATGCGGTCGATGGATATGGTGATCTGCTCGGGCGAGTCGAACGAGACGTCCGCCTCGATGAGCTCGCCGTCCTTCTCGTAGAAAAGCGAGTCGCAGCCGTTGACCATGACCTCGGTGACCTCCGGGTCGTCGAGAAGCCCTTGGATGGGACCGAGGCCGCAGATCTCGTCGATGACCTGGCGCACGAGCTCCGAGCGCTCCTGCGCCGGGACCGATTCATAGCTGCTCGTGTTCAGGATCGCCTCGAGGGCGACGGCGAGCTCCGAGCGCGCCCGGGCGCCCTCGTCCTCCCCCAGCATCTCCGCGACGGTCGCCAAGCCGAGCCTATCGATCAAATCGCGCTTGAGGCGATCCCGCGCCTGCCGCATGCGCCGCGCCCGCTCGGCGCGGCCGACGTCCTCGGGGTCGCGCCCTTTCGCGGCCTCGGCTTCCTTGACCAGCTCAAGGACGCTCATGCAGACCTCGCCTCCTTCCTCCTGCCAAAGAACGACCTTTTTCTCGGCTCGCCGGCCTCCAGGGCGCGCTTGGCCGCGTCGTGCTCGGGCAGCTGCCCGAGCTCCGCCAGCACTTGGGCGAGCATCGTCGCCACCGAGTCCGCGAGGGGCACGCCGAGCTCGGTCATCTGGGAGGCCCGCCCCGCTGCGAGCAGCTCGGCGACCTCCTCGCCCCCGTCGGGCGCGCAGAAGACCCTCGCGGCCTCGAGGCCGATCTCCGCATGGAGCTGCGCCCGCCTTTTGCCCCTCGGGTCGCAGCGGTTCTCCAGCCGGGCGATCCGCGTCCTCGCGATCCCCAGGCGCACCGCCAGCCCGCCTGTGCGCGCATCCGCGGCGGTGGACCCCGGCCTTCCGTCGGAGACGATGAACAGGCGGTCCGCGAGCTGGGCGGCGGTCGCCGTCGCCTCAGTGAACGTCGTCGAGGTGTCCGCTATGACCAAGTCGCTCGCGGACGTCTGCGAGCAGATGAACCCGTTGAGCGAAGGCCCCGCGAGCTCCGCGTTCTCCGGGCGGTCGCAGGGCCCCGAGAGCCGGACCCCCTCGCACGCCGCGGCGCCGACCGGCCCTTTCGGCATGCCGTGGGAGAGCAGCCTCGTAAGGTCCTCCCCGCCGGGAAGCCCGAAGCAGCTGTAGAGGTTTCCGCAGGAAAGGTCGAGGTCCAGGAGCGAGACGCTCAGCCCCCAGCTCGCCGCGACGACGGCGAAGATCGCCGCGAGGGCGGTTTTTCCGACGCCGCCGCGTCCGGAGCAGAAGACGATCAGGGGAGCCCTCCCCTTGACGGGAGGGGGCGCCGGCACGACGCGCGCAGCGCTCGGAGGCTCGACCCGGAGAAGCTGCTTCCGCGGTGCTTCCCCGGCGCACGCCGGCTCGAGCTCGGCGGGATCGATGACCAAGTCGATTCCCGCGCGGGCGGCGCGCGAGCGCAGCGACCCCGAGGCGCCCCTCCTGACGAGCGAGACGCTGCGGAGCGTGCCGTCGGCAGCCATCGCCGCCGCGGCGTTCACGTCCGAGACCCCCTCGCCAAGCTCGCCGACCAGGGCCCATATGGATCCTGGTCGCTCCGCGGCGAGCCACCGGATGACGTCCGGGCTCTCCACGAACCGTGGCCTTGCGGTCGCCCCGAGCGAGCGCGACGCGAGGACCACGTCCTCGACGGAGCCGGGCTCCGCGCACGCGAGCCACTCGACCGAGCTCATCGCTTCTCACCGCCCTCGGAAGGCCCCTCCGGCATAACCTCCGACGGCGCCTCGGCGCCCGCTTCCGGCGAGACGTCGTCCGCGGGGACCGCGAGCCTCAAGCTCCCCTCGGCGCTCGCCGCGAGGATGCGCGAGACGTCGTCGGGGCGCGCCGCCAGGCTCACTGCCCCGCGGGAAACGGCACCCGTGGACTGAGCGGCCACAAGGGTGCGGATATCGCCCGTGATGAGCCGCGTCCCGTCGTCTCCCACCTCATAGGCGACGAGCCTGGAGCCCGTCGCGACAGAGGAGGGCAGCCCGAGTTTGTCCGAGAGGGGGACCTGCACTGCCATGTAACCTGCCGGGACCTCGGGCATCTCGCCCTCGTCGCGGAAGTTGAGCTCGGTTAGGGGTGCCCCCTCGTCGACGGGGACCGTGACCTTGCGGTCGATTGCGTCGCCTAAGCTCGTCAGAGCGCCCTTGGGGGCGAGGTCGCCGACCCAATCCTTCTCGACGACGTTCTGACGGCTCACGACGTCGCCCGCCTCGAGGCCGTCCACGGCGACCACGAGCCGAACGGACTCGCCGCCGAAGCGCTCCAGCACCTCCGCGCGCTGGCGATCCGCGTCGGCGCGCACTTCCTGGGCGTACAGCGCACAAAAGACGACCGTCAGCGCCGCAAAGCCGCCGGACACGGCGATCCTCATCCTCTTGTTCATGAGCGTCCCCTTTCCGCGGGCGCCTCAGGCGCTCGCATAAGGGGATTGTGCGCAGCTCAGCGCGTTCGTTCTTGGGAAGAAACCGCGGTATCTTCCCGCTGCCTCGCGGAAATCTACCCGATGTCTTGCCGCGATTTTCCCGAGCGGCGGAAGTTATGAACAACACCGAGCGAACGGGGGCCGACGTACTGGTATGGGCGCTGGTATGGCTCCATCGGAATCTCCATAGCCTCATCACAACACATAGACAGGTGCCCGTCGCTCACGGCAGCGAGCGACGGGCACCCATAGAAGCAGGCACAGCCCAGCCTCAGATCACCACGTCCGGGTCGAGCGATGCCGCGCTCTCGCGCATCTCGGCGGCGAGCGCCAGGTAGCACGCGAGGCGCACCTCCGAGAACCCCGCCGCGCGGACGCCGCAGCCGGGCTCGTGCGTATGCGTGCAATCGCGGAAGCGGCACTCGCGGGCGGCGTCCGCGATGTCCGGGAACACCTTGGCGAGTCCCCGCTCGTGCCCCACGATGGGCAGGCTGCGCAGGCCCGGCTCGTCCACGATCACGCCGGCGCCCGGAAGGCTCACCATCCTGCGCGCCACCGTGGTGTGGCGGCCCATGTCGTCGGCCTCGCGCACAGCCCCGGTCTCGAGGGCCTCGTGGCCCAGCAGAGCGTTGAGCAGCGTCGACTTGCCCGCGCCGGATTCCCCGAGCACGATGGCGACGGTCCCCTGCGGGACGAGCTCGCGTACCGCGGCGACGCCCCAGCTCACTCCCAGGCGCGCGGCGGCATCCCGGACGCGGCGCTCCTCGGCGCCCTCGGCCGCGCTCGAGGTGAGCGCGAGCGCGCACCCCTCTCCCAGCACCTCGCGCACGGCGGCGATGTCGGAGGCGAGCTCGCCGTCCGAGGCCCGGTCGGCCTTGGTCAGCACCACGGCGACCGCCGCCCCGCAGTCGCGCGCGATCACCGCCGAGCGCGCGATGCGCTCGCAGTCCGCGCCCCTCTCGCCGAGCTGCTGGACGACGAGGACCACGTCGACGTTGGCCGCGAGCGTCTGCTTCTCGCCGCGGGCCTTGCCCTTCCAACGGGCGATGTCGCTCTCGCGCGGGAGGATCTCCTCGATGAGGCCCATGTCGTGGCCGCCCGGCCTGCGCGCGCAGACCCAATCGCCTACCGCGGCACGCGAGTTCTCCCCATGGCGGAGCCCGCCTTTGGTCAGCCGCGCGGAGAACTCGGCGCGGAACACCCCATCGGCGCACAGGACGGCCGGGAACCCTCGGTCGAGGCGGACCACACAGCCCAGCTCCAGTTCGTCGGTTATGTCTGAGCCGGCGGCCTCACAAGCCCTCTCGCGGGCCGCCGCGAACGCCGCCTTCTGTGCGTCGCTCGCCGAGAGCTCCTCGAACGCCGGCAGATCCATCAGCGAAGAAAGAGCCGGCAGCGCCCCCTGGGCACCGCCGGCTCGCTTGTTGCTTCGCGCCTTCTTGTTTGAACGCTTGGCCACGTGACCTTCTTTAGTCGTCCTTCTCCACGGAGCGCATGATCGCCTTGTACACCTCGTTGAGCGGGATGATCAAAAAGGCGATGCCGAGCGCGGTGAGCGAGCCCTGAAGCTCCAGGCCGGGCACGCCGAAGAACATCATAGCAAGAGGCTCGACCTCGACGACGATGAGGGTGAGCACGAGCGCCAGCGCGGCGGCGCCCCAAAGCCAGAGGTTCTGCTTCTTCATGGTGAAGACGGACTGACGGCGGCTGCGCATGTTGAAGCAGTGGAAGATCTCGACCATGTTCAGCGTGATGAACGCCATCATGACGCCTTCCTCGTCCGCAGTGCCCGCGATCATGTCGGCGACGTTGATGTAGCCCATGTCGAAGTACACGCCGGCGAAGAAGCTCGCGAGGACAAGCGCGGTGATGATCAGGCCCTGGACGATGCAGTCAAGCCCCATGTGGCCGGCAAAGACGCCGTCGGACGCCTTACGCGGCTTGCGCTGCATGATGTTGCCCTCGGCCTCCTCCATGCCGAGCGCGAGCGCCGGGAAGCAGTCGGTGACGAGGTTGACCCACAGCAGCTGCACGGGCTGGAACAGGGTGAAGCCCACGAGCGTCGCGATGAAGACCGAGAAGACCTCGGCGAGGTTCGCGGAGAGCAGGAACTGGATGACCTTGCGGATGTTGTCGTAGATGCGGCGTCCTTCCTCGCACGCGGAGATGATCGTGGCGAAGTTGTCGTCGGCGAGCACCATGTCAGCCACGTTCTTGGTGACGTCGGTACCGGTGATGCCCATGCCCACGCCGATGTTCGCGCGCTTGATGGAGGGCGCGTCGTTCACGCCGTCGCCGGTCATGGCGACGATCATGTCGCGGCTCTTCCACGCCTCGACGATGCGGGTCTTGTGCTCGGGCTGGACGCGGGCGTAGACACCGTAGTCCTCGATGTGCTCGTCGAGCTCCTCATCGGACATCTTGTCGAGCTCGGCGCCGGTGATGGCCTGCTTACGGTCGGTGATGATGCCGAGGTTCTTGGCGATGGCGACGGCGGTGTCGATGTGGTCGCCGGTGATCATGACGGTGCGGATACCCGCGGCGTGCGCCTCGGCGATGGCGGGGGCCACCTCGGGGCGCTCGGGGTCGATCATGCCGGAAAGGCCGCAGAAGGTGAGGTCGTGCTCGAGCGCGTCGGCGCTGAAGTCGCTGGGCTTCTGGGCGTAGTGGCGGCTCGCGAGCGCGAGGACGCGCAGGGCCTGGTCGGCCATGGCCTTGTTCGCGGCGAGGAGCTCCGCGCGGCGCTCGTCGGTGAGCGGCACGACCTTCTCGCCGTCGTAGATGCTCGTGCAGCGGCCGAGGACGACGTCGGGGCCGCCCTTGGTGTACTGCTCGAACTCGTCGTCGAGGGTCTCGACGACGACGGACATCATCTTGCGTCCGGAGTCGAAGGGGGCCTCGCCCACACGGGGGTGCTCCTCGACGAGGCCGGTGAGGCCCGCCTTGCCCGCGTCGTTGACGAGCGCGCACTCGGTGGGCTCGCCCACGGCCTCGCCGGCCTCGGGGTCCCACTTGGCGTCGGAGCACAGGGCCATGCCGGCGAGGAACTTCTCCTCGGGCGCAGCGAGCTCGTGCTTGACGACGGTCATCTTGTTCTGGGTGAGGGTACCGG
>NZ_DAWEMK010000073.1:0-2717 GCF_052362415.1 Paratractidigestivibacter sp.
AGCGACTCGAGCGTGGAGGTAACGTCCTCGTGGGTCTCGTCGAACTCGGCGGCGACGCCCATGAACTCCTTGATGTTCTCGATACGGCCGTCCGCCTCGTCGGAGTGCTCGGCCTCGAGCGCTCGGATGAGGCCCGCCTTGGTCACGATGGCGTCGACCACCTGCGCGAGCTCGCCAGAGACGCGGCGGCCCGACTCGATCACGTCGCAGAAGTCCCCGAGCGCCTGGCGCACCTTCGGCGAGAAGAGCCCCGCCTCGCAGATCCCCTGCTGGCAGGCGGCGTAAAAGCTCACGCCCTCGTCGGCGGCGAGCTGCTGGAGCTTGGCCACCGACGTCGAGCCGATGCCGCGGCGCGGGGTGTTGATCACGCGCTGGACCGACACGTCGTCGTTGGGGTTGCACACGGCCTTGAGGTAGGCCGTCACGTCGCGGACCTCGGCGCGGTCGAAGAACCTCGTGCCGTCCACGATCTTGTACGGGACGCCCGCACGCAGCAGCATATCCTCGAGGATGCGGGACTGCGAGTTCATGCGGTAGAACACCGCGAAGTCGTCGTAGCTCGTGCCCGCGTCGTGCAGGCGCTCGATCTCGGCCCCGATCCAGCGGCCCTCGTCGCGCTCGTCGGAGGCCTGGAAGAGCTTGATCTTCTCGCCGTCGCCCGCGTCGGTAAAGAGGCGCTTGGCCTTGCGGCGCGAGTTGTGCGCGACCACGGCGTTCGCCGCGTTGAGAATGTGGCCGGTCGAGCGGTAGTTCTGCTCCAGGCGCACGGTCTTCGCGTCGGGGTAGTCCTTCTCGAAATCGAGGATGTTCTGGATGTCCGCGCCACGCCAGGAGTAGATGGACTGGTCGTCGTCGCCCACGACCATGAGGTTGCGGTACTTGGCGGCGAGCAGGTTCGTGATGGCGTACTGGACGTGGTTGGTGTCCTGGTACTCGTCGACGCTGATGTGCTGGAAGCGGTCCTGGTACTTCTCGAGCACGTCGGGGTGCTTGGACAGCAGCTCGAGCGCCTTGAGCAGGAGGTCGTCGAAGTCCATGGCGTTGGCCTTGGCAAGGCGCACGTCGAGGGCGCGGTAGACGCGCCCGGCCACGCGGTCGGCAGGGTTCTGAGAGCTCTCGAGCTCGGCCGCGGACTGCATGGCGTTCTTGGCGGAGCTGATCTTCGAGCGGACGGCGCGGATGGGGAACTGCTTCTGGTCGATGCGCAGGTCGCTCATGATGGACTTGACCATGCGGTTCGAGTCGTCGTCGTCGTAGATGGTGAAGTTGCTCGTGTACCCGATGGCCTCGGCGTCCTCGCGCAGCATGCGCACGCACATGGCGTGGAAGGTGCAGACCCACATGCCGCGGGTGCCGTCGGGCAGGATGGCGCCCAGGCGCTCGCGCATCTCGGCCGCGGCTTTGTTCGTGAAGGTGATGGCGAGGACCTGCCAGGGGCGCACGCCCTCGTCGGCGATCATGTGGGCGATGCGCATGGTGAGGACGCGGGTCTTGCCGGAGCCTGCGCCCGCCAGGACCAGCAGGGGCCCGCGCGTGGTCTCGACCGCCTCACGCTGGGCGGGATTCAGGCCGTCGAGGTCGATGTTCGCGCGCGGCGCGGCCGGGGCTCCCCACATGGGCGTCGGCTCCGCCATCGTGGCGGCGGGCGCCACGGCGACGGCCCCCTCCCCCGCCTCGGGAGGCAGGTAGGAGTCGTAGCCAGCAGGCTCCTCCTCGTCGGAGGGTGCGAAGAATGTGAGCTGATCGTCGTTCATGCGCTGCGGTTCCTCTCGATAGCTTTAGCGACTTAAGAGTGTAACCGCCCCGCGGGACAACAATTGCCCGCCCAGCGAATCCCCACCATCATTCGGCGGCGGTCGTTCACCTTCATTCGGCGACAGTCATTGCGTGCAGCTTTCTGGGACACCCTCGTCCCGGCGCATCTATCGGCCGCCGTCATTTGGCAGCAGCAGGTGGGAGCAGCGTTATTGCCGCACTTGCCGGCTAGTTAGAGAGGAGATGCAGAAAAGCGCCCGCCTCCACGGGCAGTGGCCACGGACCTTCGGCCGACTCGCTACGCGCGCCCTCCGCTCCGAGCTCGGCCACGGACCTTCGGCCGACTCGGGCCGCGCGCCCTCCCCCACGCCTCCTACAGCTTGGAGAGAAGTGCCTCGCATCCCGCGAGCACATCCGCGTACGTCGCGTCGAAGTCGCCCGTGTACCACGGGTCGGCGACGTCGCGCGGCGAGTCGGTCCAGTCGAGCAGGCGGCTCACCTTGTGATCGGGGTCGCCATGGAGGATATGCTCGAGTCCATAGGCGTTCTCCGCGTCCATGTACACGATGCGGTCCCAGTCGCCGTACTCGGCGCGCGTGATCTGGCGGGCGCGGTGGCGCCTCACAGGGATGCCGACCTCGCGGAGCTTAGCCACCGTGCCGTGATGCGGCGGGTTGCCGATCTCCTCGCGACTCGTGGCGGCCGAGTCGACGACGAACTCGTCCGCGCGCCCAGCGCGGCGTGCGAGCTCCTCGAAGACGAACTGGGCCATCGTCGAGCGGCAGATGTTTCCGTGGCATATGAATAAGATGCGCGTCATTCTTGCTAGACCCCTGACCTGCGGTTTTATTGATGTCATTGAGGCTATTTTACTGGTTTGCGAATGTCACAGAGTCCGGATGGGACAATGGGGTCTCTTGCCGCCCGTTAAAGCCGAGCCGCTCCGCGCAGTGATGCCAAGA
>NZ_DAWEMK010000073.1:2727-3542 GCF_052362415.1 Paratractidigestivibacter sp.
CAACGACTCTTCGCATGGGCTTCGCCATGTCCACATCCGACCCGCCGTTAAGAACCCGCGCGAAACTGCAATCTAAGGTTGGTAGACCCTCTCCCCGGCGGCGCCCGAGAATGATATCGTCAACCAACCGCGGCGGAAGGAGCACCATGAACCTCGGAAACAACCTGTACCAAGCTCGAAGGAAGACCGGTTACTCGCAGGAGGAGGTCGCCGCGAAGATCGGGGTGAGCAGGCAGACCATTTCCAAGTGGGAAACGAATGAGACCATCCCCGACATCTTCCAGTCAAAGAAAATGGCGCTCATGTACGGGATCGCCCTCGACGACCCGATCGCCTACGACGCTGAGGTCGAGGAGATCCAGGACGCGATCGACAAGTTCAGCGAGCAGGACGCCTTCCTCGTGCTGAAGGACATCCTGTATAGGATTTGGCAGGTTCGGAAGAAAAAATAGGGCTTGGTCGCGAGGGACGCCTGAGATAGCTCCGCAAAGAGAAGGTCGGAGCCCATGTTCCGGGGGACATAGGCTCGGCGGCAAGAAACCCACCGACACGCGCGACGCGCGCTAACCCAGCCACTCCCCGAGCACGTCGTTCAGCTTGTTCATGTCGAGCGGCTTGGCCACGTGCTCGTTCATGCCGGCGTTCTTGGCAAGCTGCACGTCTTCGGCGAACGCGTTCGCCGTCATGGCAACGATCGGCAGCTTCCCGCGCTCGCCCGGCATCGCCCTGATGGCCGCAGTGGCCTCGTAGCCGTTCATCAGCGGTATCTGAATGTCCATGAAAACGAGGTCGTAGTAGCCATCCGGGGCGTTCTC
>NZ_DAWEMK010000073.1:3552-9037 GCF_052362415.1 Paratractidigestivibacter sp.
CTTCCTTACCGTTCTCGGCAGTCTCGACGTCGGCGCCCGTCATCTTCCAGTCCAGGATCACGGCGAAGTAGTCGTCGCCCGCATCGTGCCGTGCGCAGCAGCGCCGCACGGCCTCCTCCCCCGAGAGCACCCATTCACCGTCGATCCCGATCTCGCGCAGGGTGCCGGTCGTGCTCTCGCAGCATGTGCGGTCGTCGTCCACAACGAGCACCGGCAGATCCACGAGCTCCCGCTCCTGCCCGAGCTCGTTCTCCTGGAGCTTGAGGGAGATCGTCACCGTGATCTTCGTGCCCTGGTCCGGCGCGCTCTCGACCTCGATAGAGCCGTTCATGAGGTTCACGAACACCTGCTGGATCCTCAGGCTGTCGCCGCAGACAGCCTCGTGCTCGATGTGGTTGACGTGCACCTCGAAGTCGTGCCCGTGCGCGTCGATGCCTGGCCTCGTGAGCGTGAGCAGGTTGTCGACCAGCTCGGGCAGGCTGAAGTCCTCCTCTGCCAGCGTGATCTTCCCGCTCTCGATGCGGGCCATGTCCAGCACCTCGTTGATGAGGCCGAGCAGGTGGCGACTGGACTTCGTGATCTTTCCCAGGCACTCGACGACCTTGGCCTGGCTGTCGATGTTCGCCCCCGCGATCGCCGTGAGGCCGATGATCGCGTTCATCGGCGTGCGGATGTCGTGCGACATGTTTGAGAGGAACTCGGTCTTCGCTCGGTTCGCGTTCTCCGCGGCGCGGTAGGCCTCCTTGAACGCATGGCGCGACTCGATCTCGGCTTTCTTCTCTTGCGAGACATCCATCGACGCTTGGAGCGCCTTCACGAGCCGGCCGCCCTCCCACTCCAGTGGGATGAAGGAGGCGATCTTGTACGCGTCCTCGCCGAGCGTGCAGTACTCGAACTTGTAGATCTGGTCCTCGCCCGTCAGGTGCGCGCGGATGGCATCCACCGAGGTCATGGCCTCGAGCGAGTCCAGAGGCTCCAGCGTCTTGTACTTGCGCGCCACCTGCGCGACGAAGTCGTGGTAGGCGCCCGTCGGCTTGTAAACCGGCTCGCCCTGGAGGCTGTAGAACTCGTAGCGATCGCGCTCAAGGTCGAGCACGACGAAGCGGTCGACCAGGCGCACCATACTCTGGATCAAGAGGCCCATCGACGCGTTGTCCGAGGCCACCCGCTGCTGCCGGGCGAGCTCCTCCTTGGCCTCCGTGATGTCCCGCAAGAAGATCATGGCGTACTCGGAGTCGTCGATCTCGCCCCGCATGATGACGTTGCGGATCCAGCGCACCTCTCCGTCGAGGATGATCCGGCACTCCAGCGAAAGCTCAGTCTTCAGGCCCTTGAGCTTCTTTGCCATGTAGGTGCGGTCGTAGAAGTCCGTGACGGCCTGCCGGTCGCCCTCGACCACGTAACGGTTCACGAGGTGGTGAACGAGCTCGTCCCAGGTGCCGCTCCGCTCGAACACCGTCATGAGCGAGGGCTCCACCTTGAAGATGTCGAAGGTGTTCTCCTCGAGGTTCACGTAGTACTCGCAGAGGCTCGCGTCGGTGAAGGCGCGGTGGAACGCGGCGGAGCGTTGCGCCTGCATCTGCGCCTTCTTGCTCTCGTCGATATTCCTGAGGATGCCGGCGATGCGGTGGACCGAGCCATCGATGCGGCGCGGCGCTGATCGCCTCGTTTATCAGCGAAAGGTTCTCGTGCTCCCAGGTCAGGTGCACCGACATGACCCAGATAGGCTTGCCCAGCGCGTCCGTCGCGTCCTTCTTGCATAGCTCGGCGTTCACCGGGGAGCCGTCGGAGGTGAGGACCCGGCCCTCACCGCGGCCGCTGATCCGCGGGAAGCGGCCCGGCTCCAAAAAAGAGGCGCCCTCGCCGTAGAACATGTTCCGCAGCGAGCCGCCCGTCCGCGCCATGAAGGAATCGAGGGTGTAGCCCAGGCCGCGCAGCAGCGGCTCGCTCACCGAAAGAATGGTCAGGTCGGGGTCGTAATACCCCGTGACCGTCCCCACGCAGCCGTTGTCCAAGACGGTGTCCGGATGGCCCGGAGCGCCGACTCCCCCAGAAGCGCCTGGTCGGACGTCTGGATCAGATCGTTGCTGTTGTCGACAAAAGCCATTCCTGAGGACCTCGCATGTTCCGGTCGCTGCGCACGGCGGCACAGCTGGTGACAACTCAAAGATGCGTAATCTTCCCTCGAGCGCGTGGCGTCCAGGGCCAAGAAGCACGAATCAACGCCAAAGCACCGCATAGACGCCGCGCAGTTGGGAAGAAGGGCGGACGGCGAGGTGGCCGACGAGAGGATGGTTGGCGGGGGGCAGCCAAGGCTGCCACGCCGTCGGCCACCCGACACCCGTTGTCCATTTACGGCGCGCCGCCGTCACGCTCGCCGAGAGGTGCCTCTCTGCCCCTCGCAAAGCTGGTATTTTCGTGCAAGGTTGCGTAAAGGAGAGGGACGTCCATGCGCGAGATCGTGCGCCAGATCACCGACCCCATAGGGTTCCACATCCAGCTCGCCGTGCTGCTCGCAGGCGAGGCCCAGCGATGGCGCAGTCGCGTGACGTTCGAGCACGAGGGGCGCAGCGCCGACGCCTCCGACCTGATGGCGCTTTTGGCCATGGGCGTGCGCACCGGCGAGGCCGTGGTCGTGCGCGTCGAGGGCATCGACGAGGACACCGCCGCCGAGGCCATCGAGCGCCTCGCGCGCACCTGGTAGAGGCCGCACCCGGTAGAAGTCGCGCCCCCTACAGCAGCCCGAAGTGCTCGAGCGCCTTCGCGACGCCGTCGTGGTCGACGTCGTCGGTCACGTAGTCCGCCGCGGCGAGCGCCTCGGGCGAGGCGTTGCCCATTGCCACGCCGATGCCGCACATCCGCAGCATAGAGGCGTCGTTCCCGCCGTCGCCGAACGCGATGGTCTCTTCCGCGGAGATCCCGTAGCGCTCGAGCGTGGCGCGAATGCCTGCGGGCTTGCTGCTGTTCGCGGGCACGACGTCGCAGAAATAGTCGCACCAGCGCGTGGTCAGCACGCCCGTCGTCGCGTCGGTGACGATGTGCTCGTCCTTTGGCGGCAAAAACGCGCAGAACTGCAGCACGTGGGCGCCGAGCGCGTCGTGCACGTCGCCTTGGTCGTAGCAAAGGCCCGCATTCTTCTCGACCTCGCGGATGGCGGGGCTGTAGCGGTTGACGTAGGCATGGTCCTTCTCGAGAACGAGCACGTCGTAGAGGCCGTCGTCGACCTGCCCCACGATCGTCTTCACGTCAGAGTCCGGGATGGGGGTCTCGAAGTAGGTCCCCTCGGCGTCGTAGCAGCACGAGCCGGTGGAGGTCACGTACGCGTCGAAGCGGCCGAAGCCCTCGAAGCCGTAGCGGATGCACGGCGGCAGCTGATACTCGGGGCGGCCCGATGCGATGACGCACTTGACCCCGCGGCGGCGCAGCTCGATGAGCGCCTGCTTGGTCGATGCGGCGAGCTTGTGCGTCTTGAAACTCAGCAGCGTGCCGTCGATGTCGAAGAACGCGGCCTTGATCATGTCTTCTCCCCCTGTGCTCGATGGCGTGCGCGGCGCCGTTCACGGGCACCGCCTGCGAGTTCTGTCTGCGGGGTCCCACCCACAGACACCGTCCGCGACCACCTATTATACGTGGGAAAGAAGCCCGCCTACCTGGTCGCGATGCCCGCGCAGGCGACCGCGACGGCCTCTTCGACGTCGTCGGTCACGCAGAACAGCTCCGGATCGAGCGGCGATATGTTCCCGCAGCCTGCGACCGTGCCGCGCAGCCACTCCACGAGCCCGCGCCAGTATTCGCTCCCGATGAGCACGACCGGCCGCTCCGGCGCCTTGTGGGTCTGGACGAGCGTGAGCACCTCGAACGCCTCGTCGAGCGTGCCGAACCCGCCCGGGAAACAATCGCGCCGCGCGAGTACTTGACGAACATCGTTTTCCGCACGAAGAAATACCGGAACGTCATGCCGAGGTTGACCCACTCGTTGATGCTCTCCTCGAGCGGCAGCTCGATGCCGAGGCCGACCGAGACCCCGCCCGCCTCGAACGCGCCGCGATTCGCGGCCTCCATGATGCCGGGGCCGCCGCCGGTTATCGTGGCGATGCCCTTCTTTGCAATAAGCCCCCCGACCCGCCGCGCGGCGGCGTACATCGCATCGTCGGGGGCGGTCCTCGCAGATCCGAACACCGTGATCGCGGGACCGAGCTCGGCCAGCGCGCCGAACCCGTCCACGAACTCAGCCTGGATGCGCAGCACGCGCCAGGGGTCGGTATGCAGCCAGGCGGTGTCTGACTCTGGCTGCAGCAGGTGGCTTACGGTGGTGTCAGTCGGGATCATCTGTCCGCGCATGATCACGGGACCGCGGCGATAGGTCTCGGCCGCGCGGCGTTCTTCTTCTGTCATTTCTTCTCCTTGGTTAGGCGTCCCTTAAAAGTACGGCCAACCAAGAAAAGCGCACGTCAGCGCAGTGTTAGCGACACGTCAGCCTTAGCACTCGACGCCTGCGCACGCGGCCGCGACGGCCTTCTCCACGTCGTCGGTCACAAGCAGCCCGTCGATGTCCTCGGGGCTGATGTAGCCGTGGGAGAGCGGCGCCGAGCGCATCCAGTCGAACATGCCGCCCCAGTAGTCCTTGCCCACAAATACGAGCGGGACCTTCTCGGTCTTGCGCGTCTGCATGAGGGTGAGCTGCTCGTAGAGCTCGTCGAGGGTGCCGAAGCCGCCCGGCATCGCGATGGCGCCGTTAGAGTACCAGCTGAACATGGCCTTGCGCACAAAGAAGTACCTGAAGCGCAGCGCGATGTCGACCCAGGGGTTTGGTTCCTCCTCGAACGGCAGCTCGATGGAGAGGCCGACCGACATGCCGCCCGCCTCGTGGGCGCCGCGATTCGCCGCCTCCATGGCGCCCGGGCCTCCGCCCGTCATCGTGGCGACGTCGCGGGCCGCGAGCGCTGCGCCGACCGCGCGGGCGCGCTCGTACTCGGCGTCCCCCTCCTTGGAGCGCGCCGTGCCGTAGACGGTCACGGCGGGGCCCAGGTTGGCGAGCGCGCAGAACCCATCGACGAACTCGGTCTGGATGCGCACCATGCGGTGAGAATAGCGCTGGAACAGGTCCATCGACTCGGCGGAGTCGAAGCTCAGCCGCTCGATCTTCTTCTTTGCGTCGGACATGGGATTCCCCATCGCCTCGAGCGCCCGCGACGGGAATGCCGCCGCGGGCGCCTTTTATGCTCATGCGGTTAGGGTACCCAAGCCGCGCGGGGCGGTATCAGGGCGCCGGGACAGGGTTCTTTTTATAATCAAAAATGGTAATATTGCGAATAGTAGGCTTTTTGGGTTTCTTTCTTTGTTTGATGCAGGTGCGCAACCAAACGGCGCTGAACACGCGGAGGCCGCAAAATGGCAGGTATTTTGGGTGTGCTCGATGCATGCATGGAGCAAATCGTCGAGGTCGCCATTCTTTTGTTCGAGTTCATCGGAGTTGGAATCATCA
>NZ_DAWEMK010000074.1:0-1416 GCF_052362415.1 Paratractidigestivibacter sp.
TAATCTATCTTAGTTGATCTGTTATCTACTTCATCTCTAGGAGATGCCTACATGCGTTTTTGCAAGACTGTGGTTACCGTCGGCCTGGCGGCCGCGCTCACCTTCGGGATCGGCGCTGCTCCGGCCCTCGCCGTCAGCCAGTCCGACGTCGACGCCGCCGCTGCCCGTCTTTCCGACCTCGGAAGCCAGCTCTCGAGCATCCAGTCCGAGCTCCAGACCGCTACCGACGACGTGGTGAAGACCTCCCAGGAGCTCAGCGCGAAGCAGGGCGAGGTCGAGCAGACCCAGAACGACCTCACGTCCAAGCGCGGCGAGCTTTCCGACATCATGCGCTCGTATTACAAGCAGGGATCGACCTCCACGCTCGACTTCATCCTTGGGTCCACGAGCGTCGACGACCTCGTGAGCCGTGTGGTCTACCTCGACAAAGTATCCGAGCAGCGCGCCGAGGTGATCTCGTCCGTCAAGTCGATGGAGGCTCAGCTCAAGCAGGAGGAGTCTGAGCTCGAGGAGCGTCAGGCTCAGCAGAACCAGAAGGTCGAGGACCTTCAGTCGCAGGCCTCCGAGTACGATTCTCGCGTGAGCGAGGCCACTTCTTACTACAATTCGCTCGACTCCGAGCTTCAGGCCCAGGTGGCTTCGGTCGCGGCGCAGCAGAACTCCGCCGTTGCCGCGGCGGTCCAGACCGCTAAGCAGACCAACGAGCAGCAGGCTCAGGCGTCCGCGGCAAAGGACTCGCAGGTCAACCAGGAGGACCAGGCTAAGCAGGACCAGGCCGCCGAGACCGTCCCGACCACGCCCTCCGAGACCAAGCCGTCCCAGCCGAAGCCCAATAACAGCAATTCCAACTCTGGCAGCTCGAGCAAGCCTTCGAACGGCGGCGGCAGCTCGTATGGCGGCGGCGGTCTCTCCACGGCGCTCGCGCAGATCGGCAAGCCCTACGTGAGCGGCGCGGTCGGCCCCGACTCCTTCGACTGCTCCGGCCTTGTGTGCTACAGCTACGGTTACAAGCGCGGTCGCACCACCTATGACATGATCGCCTCCCTCCAGTCGACCGGCGACTGGAAGACCGACATGTCGCAGCTCAACTACGGCGACCTCGTTTTCACGAGCGAGGGCCACGTGGGCATCTACCTCGGTGGCGGCACCATGGTCGACGCACCGAAGCCCGGCTACAGCGTGAGGACCACCTCGCTGTGGAGCTTCATCGGCGGCGGCCCCTATTAATCATTCTCTTGCTTGGAGTTCAATGTGAATAACAGCAAGGAGAAGAGCGCCTCGGCAACCGTGTCGAGGCGTTTTTCTCGTCGCTTTCAAATCGACCTGATCGTCGAGGGCGTGCTCGTCGGCCTTGCGGGCGGGGGAGTGGTCACGCTGTACCGGCTCTCGCTCTCGAATGCCGAGAAGCTCCTGCGC
>NZ_DAWEMK010000074.1:1426-3510 GCF_052362415.1 Paratractidigestivibacter sp.
CATTGACCGCATGGATATGCCCTGGCATCGCGTGATCGCCGCCAAGTTCGTTGAGGGGACCGCTTGCGCCTTCGCCGGCCTCTCTATGGGCCGCGAGGGCCCGAGCGTTCAGCTGGGCGGCATGGCCGGCAAAGCCGTCTCAAAACTGTTCAGGCGCAAGAGGGGAGAAGAGCGCCTCCTCGTGACTTGCGGCGCCGCCGCCGGAATGTCCGCTGCGTTCCATGCTCCGCTCACCGGGGTGCTCTTCGCCTTAGAGGAGATCCACAAGGAGTTCACGGCATCTCTCATCATCTCGGTCATGGCATCATCGCTTGTCGCGGATTACCTGATGTCCGGCGTGCTCGGCGTCGCCCCTGTCATGAGCCTCACGTTCGTGCACGACCTTCCGCATATCGACTATGCGCTCGTCGTCATCCTCGCCGTCATCTGCGGCGTGCTCGGCGCGCTCCACAACCGCGGGATGTTCGCATGCCAGGGCCTCTATGGCAGAATCAAGAAACTGAACCCGTACCTGCGGCTCGTTATCCCGTTTATGCTCGCGGGCGTGGCCGCGTTCTCATGGCCGGAGCTTATGTGCGGCGGGGACGCGATCTTCGAGCAGATCGTGAAGCCGAACGGTTTGCTGTTCGGGTCGGTCGTCGCGCTGCTGGTGGGGAAGTACCTCTTCACGACGATCTCGTTCGGGTCGGGCGCTCCGGGAGGAACGCTGTTTCCGCTGGTCGTCATGGGTGCGCTTATCGGCAGCGCGTTCGCGCTTTGCGCCAGCGGGTTCTTCGGTTTCGACATGACGTACTACCCGAACTTCGTCGCGCTCGGCATCGCCGGGCTGTTCTCGTCGGTCGTCCGCGCACCGGTTACCGGAGTGGTGCTCGTGTTCGAGCTCACGGGCTCGCTCGATGCAATGCTCTCCGTCTCGCTCGTGTCTATTATTTCCTACATGGTCGCGAATTTGACGAAGACCGACCCGTTCTATGAGCACCTGCTGTCCAAGCAGCTCGGTGTCCAGGCGGATAACCCTGCAGTGAGCGGTCTCACGGGCCAGAAGATCGTGAAGATAATCCACGTAGGCGCCGGGAGCCGCCTCGAGGGGATGAGGGTCTCTGATGTGCCGTGGCCGGACGGCTGCAGGGTCGTACTGGTTGCCCGCGCTTCTTCCGAGCTGATCCCGACCGGAGACATGAGAATCGAAGCCCTCGACGAGCTCCTCATGATCATGGATTCCGAAGCCGAGGACGACGTCACCATGAAGCTCAACCTCATGACCCGCCCGTCCCTCAAATGATCACCAACACTGAGTGATAGTCATTGGCTGCTGCTTTCTGTGACACCCATCACGCAATGACCGTCACTCAGTGTTGGTGGAATAGCTAGTTTACATAAGATATATTATCACGTATTTAATGTAGGGGATTTCAAAGGCTCGTGAGATACTCTGCTGCTCGTGATGCTGCGATCGCACCGTCCGATGTCGCGGTCACGATCTGGCGCAGATACTTAGCACGGCAGTCTCCTGCGGCGTACAAACCTGTAGTGGACGTTTGCATGAGCTCGTCGGTGATGATGTGTCCTGAGGCATCTAGCTGAACCAACTCCGCAACGGCATCGTTTTGAGGCTGCATTCCTACAAAGACGAACACGCCGAAGGAACCTTCATCGTAGGTTTCCTTGTAGGTCTCGCCATTTGCCGTGTTCTGAATCGTGATCGAACTTGGGAGCTCGTCGCCGGCAAGACTGAGGATCCTTGTGTTGTACCGGAGCTCAACGTTGTCGGCATCCTGAAGTTTCTGTTGCAGTGATTTCTGTGCGCGCATGTGATCTTTTCTTACAAGCAAGACGACTTTTGAGGCAAAACGAGATAAAACAAGAGCTTCCTCGGCAGCAGTGTTCCCTCCTCCGCATACGAACACTAGTTTTTTTCTGTAGAACATCGCGTCGCAGGTCGCGCAATACGAGACCCCACGTCCCGTAAAACGGGTTTCTCCGTCAAATCCAGCCTGCCGCGGAGCCGATCCGGAGGCCCAGATAACCATTCGAGACGTCGTCGGGCCGTCATGCGTAGCGATTGAGAATGCTCCGTCCGGTCG